>JBBQOA010000755.1:0-1504 GCA_038330465.1 Pyrinomonadales bacterium | reverse complement strand
AAGTGTATAAAGCCATATTAAAACACCGTAACTATAAGCAATCGAAAATGGGAAATAGGTCAGCCATTGATTGAGGTCATAAACATTCGCAAATCCGATGAACGGCGTGATCAACGCCGAACATAAAACTAAAAGCAAAATCGCCAGCCAAAGATCGGCTTTATTTTTTTGCCGAAATCCGCGAGCTATCAGCAAAAAAGCGAAGATCAACCCCTGCAAAATTGCAATAAAACAAATAATGCTGCGCGGGTTAAGAAAGTCTATTTCCATAAAGATTATCTTGCTTGATGTTAATATTTTGCCCACTGACTGGCAATCCGGCTATCTTTAACCTTTGCGACAACTATGCTAATCTGTGATTTTTGCAATGAACGACAAAATTACATTTGAAACCGTTTTGGAAAAACACGAAAATATGGACGCGACGGGAATTACGATTCCGTTTGATGTCGAAGAGATTTTCGGCGCAAAGCGTGTACCTGTCAAAGTTCGAATCAACGGCGCTGAACACCAAAGCACGATCATCCGAATGGGCGGAAAATATGTGGTCGGCGTTCCGAAAGTTTTCCGCGCGGCGGCGGGCGTTAGAGCCGGCGAGACAATTACGGTGACGTTGGAAAAAGACAGCGAAAAACGCACTGTCGAAGTTCCGAACGATTTAGCCGAAGCCTTGAAAAAAGCCGATTTAACCGACGTTTTCGCAAAAATGAGCTTTACGCATCAAAAGGAGTACGTCAACGCGGTTGATGACGCGAAAAGAGAAGAAACCCGCGTCAGAAGAATCGAAAAAACGATTGAACAACTCATCAGCAAGAGAAAATAGTTAAGAAATATGTTAGACCTTAATTTTGTCAGAGAAAATTTAGAAACAGTTAAAAAAGCTCTCGAAAATCGCAATTTTCCGACCGAGAGTTTGGACAAATTTGCGGAATTAGATGCAACGCGCCGCCGCGTGATCGGCGAGGCGGATAAGATCAATCAAATTCGCAATTCTTCGAGCAAAGAAATCGGCGTGCTGATGCAGAGCGGGAAACGCGCCGAGGCTGAGACGAAAAAGGCGGAAGTTTCGGGCTTGAAAGACAAACAATCCGAACTCGAAACCGAGCGCGACAAAGCCATCGAATCAATGAACGAACTGCTTGCCGGTTTGCCGAATATCCCGGCAGACAGCGTTCCGGTCGGTGCGGACGAAACGGCAAACGTCGAAGTTCGTCGTTGGAGCGAGCCGAAAAATTTTGATTTCGAAGTCAAAGATCACGTCGATCTCGGCGAAGCTTTGGGTATTTTGGATTTGGAACGCGCGACGAAAATTACGGGTTCGCGCTTTGCGATCTTGAACGGCGCGGGCGCGCGTTTGAGCCGCGCGCTCATCAATTTTATGCTCGACGTGCACACGACCGAGCACGGTTATATGGAAACTCTGCCGCCGTTTTTGGTCAATCGAAAATCGCTTTTCGGAACGAATCAACTGCCGAAATTCGAGGCGGATCTGTTTCACATCAAA
>JBBQOA010000754.1:0-1504 GCA_038330465.1 Pyrinomonadales bacterium | reverse complement strand
CGCGTGAATTCCGCCGTAGGTCGCGCAAGTCCCAACCGCCATGACCGCCCACGCTTGCGGCGCAAGCCGGTCGAGCCATTCGCAGGTTGTGATCGGCTGACCTGTTTTTTTGTTCGTTCCGAGTGCCGCCCAATAACCTTCTTCCTTTATTTCTTCATTCGGAATCGAGCCTTCGATAACGAGAATAAACGGATTTAATTCACCTTTTTCAGCCATTTCAAGACAATCGATATATTCGTCGGCGTTCTCGATCGAATAAAACGGATTGATAAAACGAACTTCGGGAACGCCCGGAAGTCCGCCCATCACGATGTCTTCGATGCTCGGCTGGGTCGCTGCCGTCAGCGCCACCGATTCGCCGTCGCAACCGAGTCCCGCCGTAATCCAAAGTATGGTCACTTGCTTGACGGGAGATTTTTGCCGAAAACTATTTTTTGGTTTCATTGTCTGTTTTCTATTCTATGACAATTGTCGGTAATGTCTAAATTTTTCGTTCGATCGGCGAAGCGAAATTGCCGTTTGCCTGAATGCAACTATTGGACATAAAATTTATTCTTTGTAATTATTGTCAAATCACATTTAATAATTGCATCTATTTTAACGCTCCGAACGATATATATAGAAAATGACTGCTGAAAATTTAATCGGATTTGAAAACATACCGCAAACGCTTCCGCACTTTTGCTTGGAATCTTTTCGCCGCCACAACAAGGCGGACGCTTTAAGCTACAAACTTGAAGAGGCTTGGAAACATCTTTCGGGCAGCGATGTCATCGAAAAAATAAAAAACATCGCACTCGGACTGGCAAGTTTGGGTGTCAAAGCCGGTGATAAGATCGCGATAATTTCCGAAAATCGCCCCGAATGGTCGTTGACCGATTTGGCGATTCTGTCGCTGCGTGCCGTCAATGTGCCGATTTACACGACGCAGGCGGTCGAACAAATTCGCTATATTTTGGAAGATTCAGGCGCGAAAATGCTTTTTATTTCGGGCAAAAAACTTTTCAAACACGCGCAAAGCGCCGTTGAAAGCGTCGAAACCATCGAAAAGATCGTTTTCTTTGACGAAGATTCTCTGCCCGACGGCGACAGCCGCGCGATCAAACTTTCGGACATCGAACAGCGCGGCGAAGACACCGATAAAATTGATTCTCAAGCCTTTGAAAATTATCTCGAAAAAATCAGTTCTGACGATTTGGCGACAATTATTTATACTTCCGGCACGACCGGCGAACCGAAAGGCGTTCTGCTCACGCACGAAAATTTTGTTTCGAACATCGTCGCAATTTCAAAAGGGTTGCCGATTCTAAAGACTGACCGTTCGCTTGCGGTTTTGCCGCTTTCGCATATTTTTGAACGGACGGTTTTTTATGTGCTTTGCGCAAACGGCGTGGCAATTCACTATTGTTCGGCTTTTGAGCAAATTGCTTCGCATCTCGCCGAAGTTAAACCGACGATCATGACCGCCGTGCCGCGTCTTTTCGAACAGGTTTATCACAAAATC
>JBBQOA010000753.1:0-1521 GCA_038330465.1 Pyrinomonadales bacterium | reverse complement strand
CGCGATGCGCTGATGTTTGTTTCGTTCGATCAGGAAATCAATCCCGAAGCGATTTTAAGCGTGATGAAGGTGACGGGCGGTGGCATACCTTTGACCGTCAGGCTCGCGACGCAGCAGGAAATTGATGGCGACGGCAGCGTTTCATATTACGCCAAACAAGCGCAGCCGAAACGCTGGCTCGCTTTTCGTGCCGTCACCAATGAAGGTTTGACAGCCGACGCGCTGCCGGCGGATTCGGCGATCACGGTCAATTTCCCGAAAGGCACGCCGTCAGCCGAAGGACCCTTGACGACCGCCAAAGACCAAAGCTATAATTTTCGAACCTACGGCGCAATGAAATATGTCGGCGGTTGGTGTTCGTATCAGGGCAGCAAAACCTGCACGCCTTCGGACAGTTGGTATCTGCAGTTCACGAACCCGATCGACGGCGCGACTTTTGACAAATCACAGGTCAAGATCGAACCGCCGATCGAGGGTTTGAACATTTATCCCGCCGGCAATTACATCTATTTTCAAGGCTACAAAAAAGGGCGCACGGTCTATAAAGTGACGCTTGAAAATAAGATAAAAGATATTTACGGGCAACAATTGGACAAACCGGCGGCGGCGACGATGAATGTCGGTTCGGCGGAATCGAATCTTTATTCGCAGGGCGGATCCTTTATCATTCTCGATCCGACCGCCAAACCGACCTATTCGATTTATTCGACGAATATGCCGAGCGTCAAGGTCAAAGTTCTCGCCGTCACACCGACCGATTGGGAAGCGTTCCGGCAATATATGCGTTACGCCTATTACGACGAGCAAAAACGTCCGAAAATTCCCGGGCGGATCGTCGTCAGTAAAATTTTGCCGATCCAGTCGAAACCCGACGAAATGGTCGAAACACGGATCGATCTCTCGGAAGCCTTAAACGGCGGTTTCGGCAATGCGATCATCGAGATCGAACCGACCGTCCGGCGTGACAAATACGACCGGACAAAGATCACGGTCTGGGCGCAATCGACCAACATCGGACTTGATGCCTTTGTTGATAACGAAGAACTCGTCGGTTTTGCGACCGATCTGAAAACGGGCAAACCGCTTTCAGGCGTTGAACTTTCGATCTCTCCGAACGGCAAAACGCCGACCGGTAAAACCGTTTCGGAAACGCCCGCCAACAATAAATCGTGGTGGGAATGGCTCTGGAGCTGGGGCAGCGCTGAAGAAACGCCGAAAGAAGTCGAGTCGGTTGACGAAAACGGAAATGTTGCGGAAACCGAAACGATTCCCGAAGCGCAGACGAATCAAACGACCGAAAACGGCATTTTGCGGCTGCCTCTTCCCGATTCGCAATCGCAAAAAGCGCAGAACATCCTGATCGCGCGAAAAGGCAAGGACACCGCATTTTTGCCCGAGCAATCCGATTATTACTGGAACGATTACGGCAATTGGTATAAAAAAGGCTATTCCGACACGCTTCGTTGGTTTGTTTTCGACGACCGCAAGATGTATCGCCCGAAGGAAGAAGTTTCGATCAAA
>JBBQOA010000752.1:0-1522 GCA_038330465.1 Pyrinomonadales bacterium | reverse complement strand
TGTTTGCGATTGATTCATTTCGCTGTCGGAAACAAGCGCGACACGCGCCAAAGGCGGCGCGGTTTTATTGATCGAATCCGCTATTTTCGGCGATTTATCATTTAAAACCCAATCTTCGACCGGCAATCCGGTCGCTTCGACAAAGCGCACGAGATGATTAAAAAAACAAACCGTCATCGTCAGTTCGATAACTTGCGAATCGTTATAAAAGCCGCGCGTGCGCGCAAAATCTTCGTCCGAAACGCCGTGAATGTCATTGGTCAATTTCTCCGCGTAATCAAGCGCGATCTTTTCGGCTTCCGAAAAAGATTTTTGATCGTCCCAACTTTTCAGCAGATTTTGTCCTTTGTCGGTCGCGCGAAGCCAGCGCGATGTATGCGCGAAAAGATAGCCGCTTTTGTAAATCTGCGCGATTTTGAGTCCCATCGCCATTTTCGTTTCGGGCGCGACGCTGCCGCCGAAAAGAAAAGTTTGAACAAGATTTGCAAATTGCGGTGCAGACTTTGTGTTTTGCGCGAGCGCCTTGATGTAATTCGGCACATTCGTCGTTTCGAGCGCGTCGGCGTTTTTGATGTCTTTGACTTCTGCCAGAACAACGCGCGGTTTTGTCTTTAATTTCTCGTTGGCTAGTTTTTCCGAAGCGACCCAACTTGGCGATTTAATATTTATGCTTCCGAAAAAAGCTGTTGTATCTTTTTCTCTTTGCGACGTAGGATTAGTTTCCTGTTGTCCAAATCCCAAAACAGCAAACGATAAAATCAAAATTGCGATTGATAAAACTTTCATATTTTTTATGACCGGAGCGCAAGCGGTTCGCTTGCATACGTCGTTGAAAACGACGTAAAAACGCTTCGATTTCCTTAAAAGTTAAAAATAAGCGAAAAGTTTTGAGCGTTTTTCAAACGCTGGCAGGCGAGCCGCCGACGTTCCGGTCTTTTACTCCAAACTGTATTCAAACGTAAATCTGCCGATAAAAATTTTCCCTTTCCTGGCGGTCGGCGGCGCGATCAGAAACGAATAGATCGCGCCCTTGCTTTTTTCGACTTTGGCTTTCGTGGCGCCGACGAGTTCGCCGTCCTTTGCCTTGTAAAACGTCACGCGCAGAGTTTCGGCATCGAGGCGCTGATAACCGAAAATATATTCGCCTTTCGCGAGCGGCAGCTCGCCGACTTTGATCGCGGCGTCGGTTTTGAAAAAATGCGTGTATTTGCCGTCGGCTTCGTAACCCGCGGTGATGACGACAACGCCGAAAATGTTCATTTTGCCGTCGGTAATTCCCGAAGCCGTGCGAAATTCGGTTTCGATATTTTCTTTGATGACCGGCGCTTTTTCGGGAACCGCGCTTTTCAGTTCGGCTTCCGTCATCTTGCGCCAATCACCTTGCGCGAAAGTGTTCAGCGCAAAAACGGCAGTGATAAATAACATTGTCAGAAGTTTCATAAATACTTTAGCCGCGGATGAACGCGGATTTCGCGGATAAAATTAATTAAAATGCTTTATTTTTATACAAATCCGCGAAATC
>JBBQOA010000751.1:0-1526 GCA_038330465.1 Pyrinomonadales bacterium | reverse complement strand
GTTGCGCTGAATCAATCGGCACAAGCAAAACAAACCATTCAAAACGCGCTCGGAATTTTAACGAATCTTAATTCCGAAAACGCGCTCGGCGAGTTTGACCAAAAAATGATTGTTGAGATGCAGGCTGCTTTGCAAAAGTTATAAAATCTAACGAATGGTAAAAGTTTTTCCGAACGTCGAAGAATTAAATGATTTTGCGGCAGAAAAGTTTGTCGAAATTGCCGCTGCCGCGATCGAAAAGCGCGGACGTTTGACCGTCGCACTCGCCGGCGGTTCAACGCCGAAATCGCTTTACCGATTACTTTCAAGCGAAAAATTCAGCGGCAAAATCGATTGGACCAAAGTTTTCTTCTTTTTCGGCGATGAACGAAACGTTTTGCCCGACGACGCCGAAAGTAATTTTCGAATGGCGAACGAAAGTTTGTTCGCGCCATTAAACATCGCGGAAACAAATATTTTCCGCTGGCAGACCGAGCTTGAAGATTCGCCGATCGTTGCCGAACATTATGAAAAATCGATCCTCGATTTTTTCAAACTGACCGGCAACGCGCTTCCGCGTTTCGATTTGATCCTGCTCGGAATGGGCGCCGACGGTCATACGGCTTCCCTTTTTCCCTTTACCGAAGCGCTTTCCGAAACAGAAAAGATCGCCGTCGTAAATTTTGTCGAAAAACTCAAGTCGATGCGGCTGACTTTAACTTTTCCGGTCATCAATAATGCTTCAAATATCCTTTTTCTGATCGCGGGCGAGGAAAAAGCCGAAACCTTGAAAGAGGTTTTAGAAGGCGATTTTCAGCCCGAAAAACTTCCTTCGCAACGCGTCAAGCCAACGGACGGTGAAATTTTCCGGCTGGTTGATGAAAAAGCAGCCCGGTTTTTAATCCGTCAGTAAAGGGTTTATTGACAGACCTATTTATTTTACTCCATTAAACTTCGCCACCTACCAAATCTGAAATCATCGAATATTTCAAATTTCCCAAAGTTTTTAGACAAAATATTATTTCGCGTTTATTGATCCTTTTTGAAGGGCTTTTACGCGTAGTTCAATAACCGGGTTTGAAATTGTAATTTTTATTTTATTTTAAATCCAAAATAAAACGGAGAATAGCAGAGATGTTTAAAATCAGATCGGAACAAATCCAAAGTTTTCAACCGGATGCGGAAACAGCTTTTGTCCGCCGGGTCGCGGATTACTTAAAGGAAAATCATCCGGATACAGCGGTGTTTTTGCCGCATATGACCAACGAAATCGCGAAATTGCCCGATCAGATGCTCCATCAGATCGTCGAGGGCGGCATCAAGCGCGGCGGCGCATACGGCATCGTCTGGAAATCGACCTTGCTGGCGTTTGTTGTTCTGCTTTTTGTGAGCGCCCCGAATTTTGATATTTTTCCGAAGGCATCGACCTTTCTCAATCAAACCGAAAATATTGACGATCAAGCCTTTGAACGTTTTCTTGATGAAATGACAGATCAGGATTGGACGGAAGTTAAAGACCGTTACGACCCGAAAGTCTGGAACTTACC
>JBBQOA010000750.1:0-1531 GCA_038330465.1 Pyrinomonadales bacterium | reverse complement strand
GGGAAAGATCGACAGCCTCGCAAAACCCGATGCAGTCATCGCCGTCGTTGACGCGACCAATCTCGAACGAAATCTATATCTTGTCACACAGCTTCTCGAATATAATATTCCGGTCGTGATCGCCTTGACGATGATCGATCTCGCAGAAAAGCAAAGTCTTGAGATCGACACCGCAAAACTTTCCGCGCTTTTGCAAATTCCGGTCGTCGCTGTCAAAGCCGCGACAAAACAGGGCATTGCCGAACTTGCCGAAAAGACCTTAAAATCTGCCAGATTTCATCAGATTCCGCGTCTGCCGTGGCTTTCGGAAGCCGAGTTTATCAAAACCGTCACGGAAGATGACATTCATTTGAGTCTTTCGGATGATGCGGCGGCGAATCGCAAGATCTTTGCGCGTTATAATTTTATTTCCGAGGTTTATCAGGAATCGGTGAAAGCCGTCGAAACGACCGAACGCGGTATTTCGGAAAAGATCGACGCTGTTTTGACGCATAAGATTTTCGGGCTTGTCATTCTGGTCGCGGTGCTTTTGCTTGTTTTCCAGACGATCTTTTCATGGGCGGAATTGCCGATGAATCTGCTCGAATCGGGTTTCGGAGCGTTGGGCGATTTCGTTAAAGCCGAGTTGCCCGAAGGCATTTTGACGGACTTGATCGTGGACGGCATCATCGCCGGCGTCGGCGGCGTGCTCGTCTTTCTGCCGCAGATTCTGCTTCTGTTTCTGTTTATTTCGATTCTTGAAGATACAGGTTATATGGCGCGGGCGGCTTTTCTGCTCGACAAAGTAATGAGCAAATTCGGACTTCACGGCAAAGCCTTTCTGCCGTTGATGTCGAGTTTTGCGTGTGCAATTCCGGGCATTATGGCGGCGCGGACGATCGAGAATCCGAAAGACCGGCTCGCAACGATCCTGATCGCGCCGTTTATGAGCTGTTCGGCGCGGCTGCCGGTTTATACGTTGATGATCGCGACGTTTTTCGCGGGACAGACGGTTTTCGGCGTGATCTCGCTTGGCGCAGTTTTGATGCTCGCGATGTATAGTTTGGGAATTATCGTCGCGATCATCGTCGCTTTTATTCTCAAACGAACATTGCTGAAATCGCCGCCGCCGCCGTTCGTGATGGAATTGCCGCCGTATCGTCTGCCGAATTTTCGGAATGTTTTTCAAAATATGTTTCTTCGCGCCGGACTCTTCCTGAAACGCGCCGGTACTGTTATTCTCGCGATTTCGATCGTGCTCTGGGCATTGACTTATTTTCCGCGTCATCAAAAAGTAATTTCCAAGATTGATGTTCAGGGTCAAACGCAAGTTTCCGTGAATGACGAACAGTTGAACAAGGATGAAGCGAAACAGATCCAAAACAGTTATGCGGGTCAGCTCGGGCATTTGATCGAGCCGGTAATTCAGCCGCTCGGTTTTGATTGGAAGATCGGAGTCGCGCTGATTGCGAGTTTTGCGGCGCGGGAAGTTTTGGTTTCGACTTTGAGCATTATTTACAACACGGGCAAAGATGCCAATGAGGAGGACGAG
>JBBQOA010000749.1:0-1535 GCA_038330465.1 Pyrinomonadales bacterium | reverse complement strand
CTTGCCCGACACATCGCCGAGTGCAATCAGCATTTTGCCGTCCTGTCGCGCGATAAAATCGTAATAATCGCCGCCTATTTCATAAAACGAAAATGAAATTCCCTGAAATTCATAACCGGCAATGATCGGCGGTGCGGACGGCTGAAAACTCTGTTGAATTTCCGTCGCGAGTTCGAGTTCGCGCTCCATTCGTTCGCGTTGAAAGCGTTCTTCCAAAAGTCTGGCATTTTCAACACGAATCGATGCAACCGACGCAAGTGTCGTCAAGATGTTTAGATGATCTTCGGAAAAAGTCGCTTCATTAGTCGGCGAATCCGCGTAAACAAGCCCGAAAACTTCATTTGTATTGACACTTAAAGGCACCGCCAAGACCGAACGAATCCCAAGTAATGCCATTGTTTGGCTGGCATACCGCGGATCGTGCTGGGCGTCGGCGGTCAAAACCGATTTTCCGTTTTTTAGAACCTCGTCCATGACGGTGCGGCTGATCCGAACTTCTTCGATCATTTCACTGCTTCCGCGAACCCGCGCAACCGAAATTTTCATTCCGCCTTCGACATCTTTATCGCGCAACATAATGACGCAGCGTTCAGCCGGCACCGCTTCAAAAACGAGTGAGGCGACCTGATTTAATGTTTCATCCAAACCGCTAGACGAAAGCAGCGCGATTCCGACCTTGCTGATCAAACCCAAAAGTTCGTTTCTCGTTGTAAATTGCGAGTCAAGAAATTCCGCCGTCGGATTTTTTTGCGGAGAAAGCGCGATGGTTTTTGACGGATCGAGAGCTTCGGTATGATCGGCAATTAAAGTCGCGCTTTTGCTTTGGCGAAGCCGTTCGTCCTCGAAAATAATAACGGTTTCGCCAATTTGAATTTCGCCGCCGCTCAGCAACGGAATCGGCATTGACACGACCGTCCCATTGTAGCGCGTGCCGTTTGCCGAACCTAGATCCTGAAGCCAATAGGCATCGCCTTCTTTGCGAATTTCGGCGTGAAGCCGCGACGCAAAAGCATCGGGAATACAAATATCGCTTCGTGCGGAACGTCCGATGGTCGTCCGCAGACGGGTTATAAAGACCTTTTCGGTTTGAAAATCGGAATTCCTGACAATTAATTGGGGCATAAACTTAAAGAATTAAAAAAAATCTATTCGGAAACTTCCTTAGAAATTCGTTGTTTTCCATAAATCACGACAGTTCTGCCGATCAAATCCTGTAAAGCGCGACCTTTTTGATTCAGAGCCGAAAACAGAAAACCCAAACCGCCGGTCAGCGCCGTCAAAAAATAGCCGAGCGTATGCCGCAGTAACAATTGCCAAAAAGTTGCCGGACTCCCGTCCTTTTTAACAATTCTTAGTCCCGTCAGCATTTTCCCGATGCTTTGTCCGGAAAACATCGGGAAAATGACGAAATTTGTTAAGGCTAACAAAAACATTATCAACCAACCTGTGTTACTGAGTTCGCTATTTAATAATTTGACGCCGTCAACACCATAAAATCTACCGAGAATCAGACTTAAAACCGGAATACTGACGAG
>JBBQOA010000748.1:0-1552 GCA_038330465.1 Pyrinomonadales bacterium | reverse complement strand
CTCAATCTGCTCGCGCGGTCGCAGGAAATTTCGATCCCGAATGTGCGGATCAAAACCAAAAATCTGCCGAGTATCAATTTCGACAAACGCCCGTCGGAACTTTCGTTTCTGAAAAATGTCTATTTTTCGTTCAAAACAAGTCTCGAAGGCGTTTCACGGCGCGAGGAAGTTGACGACCAAGCCTTGTATTTTCAGCAAACCGGCAGTCAGCCGGTCGTTTCGCCCGCGCTCGGACAGCGTTTCGATATTCATCCGGAAATCTCTGTGCCGTTCAATTTCAAATACGTCACGCTGACGGCAACCGCCGGAACCCGCGTCACTTATTATTCAAATTCATTTGACGATATACGCCGCGTCATCGGGCGCGATGTCGTACGCAGCTACGGTGAATTCGAATTCGATATTCGCCCCGTCGCGCTCGCCCGAAATTTCTATGGAAAAAACAAAGCCTTTCGCTTTCGCCATGTGATCGAACCGTATCTGACTTATCGACTGATCAAAGGCGTCACCAATTTCAACCGCATCATCCGCTTTGATTACGCCGACACCGAAACCGATACGAACGAGATCGAATTCGGTTTGACAAATCGATTTTACACACGCAAATACACCGAAGCCGTCACAAGCGAAGCTCAAAAGCGTTTGCAGGATAATCCGGAACTAAACAAAAATCCGCTTGCCGTGCAGCCCTACGAAATGTTTACGCTGACCATTCGCGGCAAATATTTCTTTGATAAAACCTTTGGCGGCGCGTTGATTCCGGGACAGCGTAATCAGATCGCGCCGATCACGGCGCTCTCGTTTTACACTTTCGGCGGCGTTCCGCGCTCGTTTTCGCCGCTCAATATCGACGCGACCTATCGTCCGCGCAAAACCATTTTCGCCAATTCAAGATTAGATCTCGGTTTGCACGGCGACGGTCTGCGCGCCATTTCGGCAACTGTCGGATACGATACAAAACTGCTGAAGATCTTCCAGACGTTTTATTACACGCGCGCCGTCACATTGATTCCGTCACTCGCGCAATTTGCCGATGCGAACGGCAAAGAAGCCGGCACCCTGCGCGGTTCACAGTGGAGTCCGTCGGTTTTCCTTGGCAGCCGCGACAAAGGAATCTATGGCGGCACATCGCTCTTTTTCGACTTCCAAAATCGCCGCGAACAAGGCGGCAAACCGCTGATCAGTTCGCTTTACACGATCGGCTACGCCTACGACTGCTGCTCGGTCGCCGTCCAATATTACACCTTCAACGTCGGTATCCGCCGCGAAAACCGTTTTGTTTTCAGCTTCCGCCTGAAAGGCATCGGCGCCTTCGGCACCGAACAATTCGGGCAGGGTTTGCGGTAATATAAACTTAAAGACCTGCCGCATTACATATAGAAAAAAGGAGATTCCGACAATTTCCAATCAAGTTTATCGTTCTCCGTGACCGAAACGGCAATATGCAAATTATCGGTCAGCTCAATTTCCTTCTTTTCACTGATGTTTCGTGAAGGAATTTCTATCCGAAGATCCGCTTTTTCGCCCGATAATTCAACTTCAATCGAAGTAG
>JBBQOA010000747.1:0-1556 GCA_038330465.1 Pyrinomonadales bacterium | reverse complement strand
TCCGAAGACGGTTCGTTTTTTTCATTTCCATTTGGCACTTCGGGCGATATTCCGATCGTCGCGGATTTCGACGGCGACGGCAAAGCCGATCCGGGCGTTTTTCGTCCGTCAACTTCGACCTGGTTTATCTCTGTCACTTCGGGCGGAACGATTATTCGGCAATTCGGTGCGGCGGGCGACCTGCCGGTCGTCGGTGATTTCGACGGCGACGGGAAAGCCGATCTGGCGATCTATCGTCCAAGCGCGGGCGAATGGTGGTATGCGCGCAGCAGTGATGGACAGATCCGCGCGACGAATTTCGGGACGAGTTCGGACAAACCAGTCCAAGGCGATTACACGGGCGACGGACGGGCGGACATCGCTTTTTACCGACCCGCGACGGGCGAATGGTTTATTCTGCGCTCGGAAGACGCGTCATTTTTCTCGTTTCCGTTCGGAGCGCCGGGCGATCTTCCGGCGCCTGGCGATTATGACGGCGACGGCAAATTTGACGCCGCAGTTTTCCGCCCTTCAAGTTCGACGTGGTTCGTCAATCGGACGAGTGCCGGAATCTTGATTACGAGTTTCGGGACGACCGGCGATCAACCCGTCCCGAATGTCTTTGTGCCTTGAACTTTTCTGTTCAAAAATTGAGAAAGGCTTCGCGCATTACAGACGCGAAGCTTTTTTTTCGTCAATTTTCTAATTGTCGACCCGCCATTATTTTTATTTGAAAGGTTTTATTTTGCTGAGCCCAAAAATTCCTAGTTGTGAGTTGCGTCAACCTGACAGAAGAAACTGCTGCCGCTTTTCAGGATATTACGCTGAATCAGCCAGTTGCGTCCGCCGAAGCTCATATTCGCCCACGCGCCGTTTGATGTTTGGTATTGCGAATGTCCAAATGTCCACGCACACAGATCGCCGTTTTCGTAGCCGTTTGAATTGGCATACCAACCTGCCGGACTGGCGTCAGGATCGGTCGTCGCTTCTTCCAACTCGTGGGTCATCACCGAAATTGCCGCGTCGATTCCCGGATTGCCGTTCGGGCTGACCGTGCTTTGCGCCGCACACGAACTCAAACAGCGTTTGGCGTTGCCGACAAATGAATATCTGACCTTGCCGGATGTCAAATTCGCGTTTGTATGCCAACCGCAATATTGGGTGCAAAATCCCGAACTTGCCGTGACATTTGAAGACGTCACCACAAAATAAACGCCGTTTGCGTTATAGGGCAATCTGCCGCTGGTGATCGCACTATTGACAACGCCTTGAATCTGGGAATCGGTTAAACGTGTTCTGGTTCCGGTATCGGTTGTTTCTCCGCCGTAGGAAACATTGCCCGAAATCGTTTTTCCGGTCACCGACAGACTGGAATTTAATTGGAAATGCGGCGTTCCGCCGATACTGCTCGCCCAATCACGAATAATTTGCTGACCGGCAGCCGTATCCGAACCGTTTGTTTGATTCCAATTGCCATACCAAATCAGGTAAACGACCGGCGTGCCGATCAAGTCGCCGTTATGATAACTCATCACCGCAGTCGCCGCTGTTCCGCCCGTTGTCAAAGCCGCTCGAAT
>JBBQOA010000746.1:0-1579 GCA_038330465.1 Pyrinomonadales bacterium | reverse complement strand
GCGTCCGTGTCGGTTATCGAAGTTTCGTGATAATGAAGGATTTCAAAATCTTCGAAAAAAGTTCTTAGTTCGCCTTCTTTCAGTAAAAATCTGCCCGGCTCTTCGCCGATGCCGAAAAAGTGAATCGTCGAAATAATGACGCCGCCCGCCCGGACGCCTTTTTTCATCGCGGCGAAAAGATCGCGCTGCAAGTAATAAAAGTCGCAGATCAGATCGTATCGGTTTTCTTCGACCTGAAATTCGCCTTTTTCCAAATCGGCGACGCGAAAATCTATTTTCAGATCTTTTTCCGACGCTCTTTGTTTGGCGATTTCGATTCCGACGCCCGAATTATCAACCGCCGTTACTTGAAAACCTTTTTCCGCCAGAAAAACGGTATTGCGCCCCGCGCCGCAAGCCAAATCCAAAGCCTTTCCCGCTTTTATTTCGGCGGCAAAGACGATCAAAAGTTTATGCGGCGCGGCGGAAGAATATTTACCGACGGCGTAGCGTTCGTCCCATTTTTTCGACGACTCGGCAGTTTTTTCGTTATTGTTCATTGCGGAAATGTAAACACATAGGTATAAAATTGTATCTATTATAAAATTATTGACGAGGAAAAATATACTATGCAAGAGATAACCGCAACCGAGCTTAAAACAAAAATGGACGCGGGCGAAGATTTTCAACTGATCGATGTTCGCCAGCCCGACGAATTTGCTTTTGCCCGCATCGAAGGCGCGAAACTTATTCCGCTCGGCGATATTATCAAAAGAATGGACGAAATTGATCCGACCCGCGAAACAATTGTCCAGTGCAAAATGGGCGGACGCAGCGCGGCGGCGATTCAGGCGCTCGAACGTGCCGGTTTTAAAGGCGAAATGAAAAATTTGAAAGGCGGAATCACGGCTTGGTCAAACGATGTCGATCAGAAAATTCCGAAATACTAACGGTAATTGTTAATGGATACCGGATAATTGAAAGCTTTTCTCGACTATCTATTATCCGTTATCCATTATTAACTTATTTTTGAATTTTCCAATCGCTTTTATAGGTTCCGTCGCCGTAAGTTTCCTGATAATTTTTGACGGCTTCGTCTTCCGACGGAAGCCGCAAACCATCGGTAAAACGATTCATAAAGGCAAACGCGCCGGTTTGCAAAACAACTTCCACAGCGCCTTGTTCGCCAAATTCTTTTTTCAACTTTTCAAAATCTTCGTCCGTGACGGAATCTGGCTCTTTCGTCAGTTTTCGCGCAAATTCGACGGCGGTTAATTCACGTGGAGTCAGCGCCGCGTCGTCTTTTTTCATCGCAAGCAGTTTTTTCGGATCAACGCCGAGACGCCGCAAACCCAAAACCTGATGAAGCGTGCAATAACGACAGCCGTTTGCCATCGAAACGGCAAATGAGATCTGCAATTGAATATTACGGTCGATCGTCCAACTCGTCCGGTTTTGTGCGCCGAAATCGCGCCACGCTTGTCCAAGCGCGGGCACCCGAAGAAAGGCGCGCTGTGAATTGGCAATTCCCAAACCCAAACCCTGCGCGGGATTCGGCGTCTGCTTCGCGCTTTCCAAAATTGTTTGCGATTGATTCATT
>JBBQOA010000745.1:0-1602 GCA_038330465.1 Pyrinomonadales bacterium | reverse complement strand
GAATTTGTTCGTTTTGAACGAGCAAAATCATGATCTCGTTACTCAAACTTCCGATTTGTCCGGTCGTGTTTTCAATGTTCTTTCTGAGCTGTGCCGTGTCAATTTGCCGGTTATTTCGGTTGATGACCGATTCTTCACGGTTTAATTTCTCATACCAGCTTTTCAGTTTAGCGGCATCTTCCGTCGATAACTTTTCTCCTTGTGCCGCCAGAAGATGAAGTCGCTGCATTTTTTCGGTTTCCGTCATTGTTTTTTACTCCGAACTCAAACTTTGAAATCAGTTTATATTCAAAGCGATTTTATCATAATTTTAATTTTGATTTTCAGTTTATTGCGAAGCCGAACGCTGCGCGATTTTCGATAAACGTCCGAAATTGTAATAAGCGGCGCACGCGCCTTCGGATGAAACCATACACGAACCGATCGGCGTTTCGGGCGTGCAGGCGGTGCCGAAAACCTTGCATTCCCACGGTTTTTTGACACCTTTCAAGATTTCGCCGCACTGACACGCTTTCGGGTCGGCGATCTTTAAGCCGGGAACTTCAAAGAGCAGTTCGGCGTCGAAACGCGCGTATTTTTCCTTGAGTTTCATGCCGCTGTGCGCGATCGAACCAAGTCCGCGCCATTCAAAATATGGACGCGGTTCAAAGACTTCCGACAAAACTTCGAGGGCTTTGCGATTGCCGCCCGGTTCGACGACGCGCCCGTATTGATTTTCGACTTCGGCGCGATTTTCGACGATTTGTTTGACGATCATATAAACCGACTGCAAAATATCGAGCGGTTCAAAGCCTGTCACAACGAGCGGTTTACCGTATTCCTGCGGTACAAATTCGTAACAGCGCGTGCCGATGACGGTCGAAACGTGACCGGGACCGACAAAACCGTCGAGCTGCAGATCGGGCGAATCGAGCATCGCTTTCAGGGAAGGAACGATCATAATATGGTTGCAGAAAACGCTGAAATTTTTGACATTGTCTTTTTCGGCTTGGAGAATCGTCATCGCCGTCGAAGGCGAGGTCGTTTCAAAGCCGAGCGCGAGAAAAATAACGTGTTTTTCAGGATTTTGTTTGGCGATCTTGAGCGCGTCGAGCGGCGAATAAACCATTCGCACATCCGCGCCCTGCGCCTTTGCGTCGAGCAGATTCGTCCTTGAACCGGGAACGCGCATCATATCGCCGAAGGTCGTAAAAATCACGTCGGGCTGCAAGGCAAGCGAAATACAATCGTCGGTTCGTCCGAGCGGAATGACGCAAACCGGACAGCCCGGACCGTGAATCATCTCGATATTCGGCGGCAAAAGGTCTTCGATGCCATATTTGAAGATCGCGTGCGTATGTCCGCCGCAAACTTCCATCAGTTTCAACGATTGGTCGGTCATTTTGGCGATCTTTTCCGCCAGCCGGAGCGCGATATCGCTTTGTCGGTATTCGTCGATATATTTCATAATTGCCTCCAAAAAGATTTTTTGCCGCGGACTTCGCGGATTAAATCCGAATTATATCCGCGAAATCCGCGTTAATCCGCGGCTAATTTTTCTTCTTCCAGTAACGATTTGTTCTCAAAAAACGTATGCACCATATCCCATAAAATATGGTAAAG
>JBBQOA010000744.1:0-1605 GCA_038330465.1 Pyrinomonadales bacterium | reverse complement strand
TGACGAATTCGATGATCGAGCCGCAGATCTTGCTCGCGCGTTTTCGGCGGCGCGAGCTTTTGCGGATCTTTCTGCACGATATTCGCGGTTTAACGACCGTCGCAGAAATTACCGAAGAGATCTCGAATCTCGCCGACGCGATTCTTGAATACGCTTTGAGTTTGGCAAAACAAGAACTCGATAATCGTTACGGCACGCCGCACGAAACCGACCGGAAAGGTCGCGCCAAATCAGCCGATTTTTGTGTTGTCAGTCTCGGCAAGCTCGGCTCGAAAGAATTAAATTATTCGTCCGATATCGATTTGCTTTTCATTTATTCGGCGGACGGCAAAACTTCCGGTCAGGGCACGAAAGGCGAGGTCACGAACCGCGAATATTTTGTTAAACTCGCGGAATTCGTCGCCAAACTCGTCGGTCAGCAGACGGGCGAAGGCGCGGCGTATCGCGTCGATCTGCGACTGCGTCCGCACGGACGAATCGGCGCGCTTGCGTTGTCGATCAAAGACACAATCCGTTATTACCAAACCGAGGCGCGAAGCTGGGAACGACAGGTTTTGATCCGCTCGCGGTCGAGCGCGGGCGAGGCGGAACTCTACAAAAAATTCTTTGCCGCAACGGAAGATTTTATATTTTCAAAGGACGAAACGGTCGAAAACGCGCTTGAAAACGTCCGGCTTTCAAAGGAGCAGATCAATCTCGAAAAATCGTCGGACAAAGGTTTTGATGTCAAACTCGGGACGGGCGGCATTCGCGAGATCGAATTTATCGCGCAGGCTTTGCAGCTTGCCTACGGCGGACGCGATGAATGGCTCCGCGTTCCGCATACTTTGAAAAGTTTGACGCGGCTTGCCGACCGCGATTTGCTGAGCGACAGCGAATTGACCGAACTTTTTGACGCCTACGAATTTTTGCGCCGTTTAGAACATCTTCTTCAGATGGAAAACGGCTTGCAAACGCATCTCGTTCACGACGACGCGCAACGGCGTCTGCTGTTTGCGCGGCGCATGCGGTTCACGGATTTGGATGATTTTAACGCGGCGCTTGATTTTCACACGGGAAATGTCAATCAGATCTTTACGCGCATTTTTTCAGCGCCGCGCGGCAGCGATGCAACTAATCGGGATAAAAATCCGTTGGCGGCAAGCGGTTCGGCGATCGCGCTCGAAAAAAGCGTTTTAGAATCTGAAAATACCGATCTCAAAATGCCGCATTACGAAATGCAAAGCGCGATTCAGCCGATTCTTTCGTCGCTCGAAAAATCTGATCTAAAGATCAATTTGAGCAAAAAAACTCTCAAAACTCTCGAAAAACTTGCCAAAGTGTCGCCGCCTTTTGCCGAGATCGTCGCGGCAAATCCAAGTTTAATCCGCACTTTACCGAACGCCGAAGATGTTTTCAAAGAGAAAGATTATTCCGAAATTCTGCTTGCAAAGGTCACTAAAGAAAAAGATTTTGCGCATCGTCTGGCGGTTTTACGACAATTTTGGTCGCAGTTTTTGCTGGAAATCGTCGCCTATGATGTCTTTGAAAAACACACGCGTCAGGAAACCAAAAGATTACAAACAAAACTTGCCGAAGCGAGTCTTGAAACCGCGATCTTTATCA
>JBBQOA010000743.1:0-1636 GCA_038330465.1 Pyrinomonadales bacterium | reverse complement strand
CTCGACGAACTCGACGAGCAAGGTTTCGAGTTGATGGATTACCGCACGAAGATCGGTTTCGGCTTGGAGATCAAAGGCATCGGGCGCTATTTGCAGAACACGCCGCTCAAACATTCGACGTTTGAATTTGAATCCTCTGATTGGAAATCGATCATCAAGATCGGGCGCGGCATTTGGCAATATAAGCCGTGCGCGGAAGGCGTATATTTTCGCACGGTTTACGATTACGAAACAAATTACGGATTTTTCGGCGCGTTTGCGGACCGTATTTTGTTTCGCCCCGTGATGCAGCTCGCGACCGAGTGGAGTTTTGAAACTCTGCGGCGTTGGTGCGCGGGACGCGAATCGGAAGTTGAAAAACGCCGTTCATTTCTGAAATTTATGCCGTTTTTCGTCAAAAGATATTGCGGTTTTGCGCCGCCAAAAGGCGAAGCGGAAAGCTGGCTCGGCAATGGTCAGGAAACGCATTTAAACCCGGATTTTCAAACTGTTTTGCGCCGCGCCGTGTAATGAATGCTGCCCAAATTTTGCGGTCTTCGCAAGATCTTATGCGCGAAAAATTTGCCCGTTTTCGTTTTTGGTTTCATCAGTAATTGTCCGTCAATTTTCAGTGTTTCGTCCGGTTCGACGCGGCTTTTGAATTCGACATTCAAACCGATTGACGGCATTCTTCTGCCGTGAAATAAAAAGTTTCGGCTTTGAATCAGCAACCCGCCATCGTCAACGGGCGCGACCTGCATTTCGACCGATGCTTTCATATCTGTAAAAACTTCGTAGAGTTTTCCATTCTCAACAACAAAATCCGAATCGAAAATGCGGTATTTGCCGTTGCAGAAAAGTTCGCGGACAAAGTGCATCGAACCGTCTTTGCGCTCGAAAATGCGAAAGCGCGCCGGAATTTCCTCCAAATCGGTTTCATACAAACCCTGACCAAAAAGAAAGGTCAAAAAACGCGACCAAAAACGCGCCGGCAAAGTTTCCAGTTTGAGCGTCGCCGTCACGTCAAAGCGCGAAGGGTTGGCGTAAAATGCGCGAATCAGCGGATCGATTTTTTCAACTTCCGCGCCGAGTGCCATTTCGAGCAAAGACCAATTTTCGTCGGGCGCCGTTTTGCCTCTTTCACGCGTGCGAACGCCCTGCCGAAAGATCTTGGAAACCGTGAACGACAGCAAAAAATTACGGATCATCTCAAACGCGGTGCGCCGATAGCTGATAAGATTTTTCGGCGTTCGTTCGGAAACATCCAAAATGGCGCGGGCGGATTCCCGGGCGTAGAGAAAGACGAGTCTTGAAGCGGCGGTCAGGAGTTTTTTGACGGTCAAAACAAGACTGTCGGCAATTGCCGTTTCATAGGGCAAAATGCCGCTGATCGCCGAATTATCCATCAGGCGGACGCCGAGCGCGACGTCCATATGCTGCTTCAAAAGCTGCCAAACGGGATCGTTTTTATGCTCTGCGGCTTCGCGCTCGAATTTGCCATAAAGACCGTTTTCGCGGACGGTTTTTAAATCTTTGAAATGCGCGGCAAGCCATAATTCTTCGCGCACTTCGATCGGCAAGTTTTCCTCACAGGCTTCGATAAATTTTTTCCATTCGGCAGTGCGCGGCTGGTTTTCGCGGGTTAAAGGCATAAAAT
>JBBQOA010000742.1:0-1637 GCA_038330465.1 Pyrinomonadales bacterium | reverse complement strand
TTGGTTTTTGCAGGACTGGAACGGGTTGAAGGTCGTTCAGCACGGCGGAAATATCGACGGTTTCAATTCGATGGTCGCGATGATTCCGGAAAAGAAGCTCGGATTCGTGATGCTCACAAATGTTTCGGGCTCCAGCTTAGGCAACGAATTGATGCCGCTTGTCTGGGAAAATATCTTGGGAAATCCGAACAAATCGCAGACGGTGGCGGCAAGCGATCTGGAAAAAGAAGTCGGCAAATACAATTTCAAAGAAGCCGGATTCGATCTCGAAGTCAAAATGCAGGACGGCAAGCTCGCGGCAATCGTGCCGAATCAGCCGACCTATGTTTTGGAAAATGTCGGCGGACGCAAATATAAACTGGGCGGCGCGCCCGACGGTTTTTTTATCACTTTCAAGGACGATTCGCTTTATCTCGAACAGCCGCAGGGCAATTTCACGCTGCCGAAAGCAAGTATTGAACAAAAAACGGCAAACAGCGACGCCGCCAAAGAATTGATCGGAAAATATCTTGCGCCGAACGGCAAGGCAATCGTCGAGGTCAAAGCCGAACCGGACGGCAAAGTTACTTTCAATATCGAAGGTCAACAGCCATATACTTTGGGCGAAAAATCAAAGGATAATTTCAGCCTGACGCCGTTGCCCGAGACATATTTTTTGAAGGTCAAACGCGATGCGGCAAATAAGGTCGAAAGCGTTGTCGTCGTGCAGCCCGAAGGCGAATTTGAATTTAAGAAAACCGACGGCAAGACCGAAGATAAACCAAAAATCACGGTTGACGAATTGATGGCGAAAACGATCGAAGCATCGGGCGGCGAAGCGAATTGGCGCAAAATAAAGTCGCGCGTGACGGTTGCCGAGATCGATCTGATCAATCAGGGGGTCAAGGGAACAGCAACTTCTTACGCGAAATTTCCCAACAAATTAGCGAACGAAACGACGATGACCGCACTCGGCAAGACGATCGCCAAAGGCTTTGATTATTTCGACGGCACCGGCGGCGAAGAACTTTATACGTTTGCGCCGGTTGAAAAATATGCCGGAAAAAAACTTGAAGATACGCGTCTCGGCGCCGATCTGCTGGCGCCGCTCGATTGGCGAAAGAATTACAAAACGATCGAGATCAAAGGAATCGAAAAGGTCGGCGACGAAGATTGTTACGTGGTCGAATTTACGCCCGAAAAAGGCACCAAGGCAACCGAATATTATTCGACCAAAACATTTTTGCTCTTAAAACGGCGCGGCATAAATGTTTCGAGTACGAGCGAAAACAGCCAGCCGTATTCCGTGATTTATTCGGATTATCGTGATGTTGACGGTATTAAATTGTCATTTAAATCGGTCAATACGACGCCTTCGATGGGCGATATTGTGATGGTCATCAAATCGGTCAAACATAATGTTCCGATCGACGATAAAATATTCGGTCCGCGAAAATTGGATTGGAAATAGTCGGGTTAGAAATGAAGAGTCCGGGCGAAAACTTGGACTCTTTATTGGCTTTGTTGCATAAATAGCCAGATTTCCAATTTTCAATTTTAATCTCAGATCGTGACTTTGTAACTGTCCGGCATTCCCAAGTGCGTCATCCGGTTTAAGGCGGCGCTCTTGATGATCATTTCCTGAAATTGATTTTCCT
>JBBQOA010000741.1:0-1685 GCA_038330465.1 Pyrinomonadales bacterium | reverse complement strand
AAATTTGTTATTAAATAAAAAGGTTTCCAATTAACAAAACCCGATGAATGCGTTAGCAGATTCTCGATCGTGATTTCGCGCTTTTCATCCGTCTCGAATTCGCCGAAATATTTCGAGATCTTATCCGACAAATTTATCGCGCCTGTTTCGCTCAATTTTGCCGAGAGCAAACCCGTCACCAAAACCTTCGTCAAACTCGCCAAATCGTAAATTGTCGCGAGTTTCGATTCAACTTTAATTGGTTCGGCAATTGCGAAACCAAGCGCGTCCTGAAAAACGATCGCGCCTTTTTCCGCGACCAGATAAACGGCTGACGGAAAATCATTCGCGGCAATACGTGTTTGTAAAAACCCGGAGATCTGTTCGTTTTTCATAAGCCGTCAGCTCGACGCGTAACCCAAAATCTTTGAGCCGAAAAAACCGGAGAGCTGAATTAACATGTTAATTCAGCTCTCCGGCAAGTTAAAATGAAGATCGGCAATTTTTGATCACCGGAATCATTCCGCCGCGATAAAGTTTGCCCCGCCAAAATCTTCGCTGAGCGTGACGATCTGCGACGGCTGTTCAAAAGTATAACCTTTGCGGCTGACCGTTAAGGTATAGTTTTGACCGACTTCGAGCTCGCTGAAATTATAATAACCGAACGTGTTTGTCCGGGCGGTTCGGGTGTTGCCGCTGGAATCGGTCAATTGCACGATCGCGCCATTGATTCCGCCGCCGCGCGCGGTTAAAACCCTGCCGCCGAGCGCGACGTGCGCGGCGGTCGAAACCATGATCGAGAAATTGGTATTTGAAATATCAAAGAAACAACTCGTCGAACATTGAACCTTGACGCGGGCGGTCGATGTATTGGTATTCGGGATCGTCACGCTCTGGCTGCCGTCATTCGGCGTATTCGCCGCCAGCGTGAAAGGAAAAGTCGTGCCGCCATTGGTTGACATCAGAATGTTGACGTTCGCGCAAGCAACCGGCGCAGCGGTCGTGTTCGCGACGTTCCACGTGACGGTTTGACTCGTCGCGCCGGGAAGCGTGACCGCCGTATTCGGCGCAGTGACATTAAAAGGACCCGACGCCGCATCGACCGTGACGGCGGTTTGCGCCGAACGAATGCCGCCGCCGCCCGCACGATTGTCGCGCGCCGTCAATTGAAAGTTCATCGTCCGCGAGATCGTCGGCAGCAGCTCGCCCGTCAGACAGTTTCCGAAAGCGCAAACCGTGCCGACCGAGTTCGTGCCGCTAAAAGTGCTCGGCGGAACATTGGCGTTGTTCAAGATAAAGGGCAGCGACGGAAAAGTTCGGGTCGCGCCGGCAGTTGTTGGTTTATAAGTGCGAAAGATCGGTCTGACGCCCGTCGCATCGGTATTCGGAACATCGATCGAAAAAGCGCCGAGATCGTATTCTTCCCACGTATAGGTCAAAGTGTCGCCGTTCGCGTCCGTCGCGCTGCCGGTTAATTCAAACGGCGTATCGCGCGGGATCGTGCAGGCGGCGGCGGCGGTCACAACAGGCGCGGTATTGCCGTTCGAGGATTCCGCCTCGCAGGTGTTTCCGTTAATGAAAGTTGTCATTTCTTCCAAGCTTCGGATATTGAAATAATCATCGCTGTTTCTTTGGAGATCGGAATTGCCGCAGATGCCCGCATAGCCCTGAATGGTCGAGGCGCTGCCGGGTTCAAAAGCCGCCGT
>JBBQOA010000740.1:0-1690 GCA_038330465.1 Pyrinomonadales bacterium | reverse complement strand
TAGGAAAAACGGGCGATCAAAGAGTTCCCGCACCGACCGATAAAAAACTGGTTGCCGTGCTCAGATTTGCAAAGGAAGATGCCGATAAAATCACCGCGCAAGCTGAAAAAACCAAACCTGCCGCGCCCGACAAGATCAGTCCTGAATATTGGTTTCCCGCCGAATTGATCGCTCAAAGCGGGACGAGCGGCGACGAAACTCTGAAAGGTTCAAGTTATGCCGCCAACGATTTTTTCCAAATGCCCTATACCGACGGCAAAATTACGCGAATTGATGGAACGAATTATATTGTGCTGGAATTATTTGCCAAATGATTCAGATCTCCTCGTATTTTTTCAGTTTCCGGTAAAGCGTCGAAAGATCGATGCCGAGAATATTCGCGGCTTCGGTTTTATCGTCTTCAACCGAATTTAGAATCTCCAAAATATATCGGCGTTCCATTTCGTCGAGCGTCGGGTGCAAGCCTTCGGGATCGCGTATTTCGAGGGAATTTTGCGCGTTCGATTTTATTTTCGGCGTCAAACTTTCGAGATCGATCTCATCGCCCGATAAAATAAAGGCGCGTTCGACGGCGTTTTCGAGTTCGCGAACATTGCCCTGCCAATGGTAACTGACAAGCGCCGACATCGCTTCTTTGGTGACGGTCTTTTCGTTCGCGCGCTGATTTCGTGACGATTTTGAAACGAAATGTTTGACGAGCAGCGGAATGTCTTCGCGCCGCGCCCGAAGCGGCGGCAATGAAATTTCGATGACGTTGAGACGGTAAAAAAGATCTTCGCGAAAACGATTTTCGGCGACTTCCCGTTCCAGATCGCGGTTCGTCGCGGCGATGATCCGCGTATCGAATTTTACCGCCGCGCTCGCGCCGACCGGCAAAACTTCCTGTTCCTGAATCGCGCGAAGCAATTTGACCTGCAAGGCAAGCGGCATTTCGCCGATCTCGTCAAGAAAAAGCGTGCCGCCGTCTGCCGATCGAAACAAACCTTTTTTATCGGAAGTCGCGCCGGTGAATGAACCTTTCGTATGCCCGAAAAGCTCGGATTCGAGCAAAGATTCGGGCAGTGCGCCGCAATTGACGGCGAGAAACGGCGCGTTCGCCCGCTCGCTGTTGAAATGAATCGCTTTCGCGATCAATTCCTTGCCCGTGCCCGATTCGCCCTGAATCAAAATTCCGGCGTTTGTGTTGGCAACTTTTTCCACTAATTTAAAGACTTTCTGTAAAGATTCGCTTGTGCCGATGATTTCCGAGAAACTGTATTTTTTATCGAGTTCGGATTTTAATGCGCGGTTTTCTTTTGCCAGAGTTTTTGTCCGAATCGCATTGCGGACGGTTTTGAGCAGATCTTCGTTGACAAAGGGTTTTGTGATGTAATCGTAAACGCCGCGCCGGAGTGCCGCGATCGCCGAATCGACCGAGGAATAAGCCGTCATTACAATGACCATCGCTTCTTCATCGACCGCTTTGATTTGCGACAATAATTCGAGTCCGTCCATTCCCGGCATTTTTATATCGGTCAAAGTGACATCGATCTCGACGGTCGGGAAAATTTCGAGTGCGGTTTCGGCACTATTTGCCGTAAATACCCGATAACCTTCTTCCTCGAGCAATTGACGCAAGATCGAGCGCATCAATTCTTCATCTTCGACCACAAGTATATTTGGTTTTGCCATAATTCAGATTCCAAGTTTA
>JBBQOA010000739.1:0-1713 GCA_038330465.1 Pyrinomonadales bacterium | reverse complement strand
GGTCTCGGCGCGATTCACCAATCTTCACAAAAAGTTCTGACCGGCTCAACCATCGTTTTTTATGAATTGAAGGAAAAAATCGGCGAGGGCGGGATGGGCGAGGTGTACAAAGCATTTGACACCCGGCTCAACCGCCGCGTCGCCCTCAAATTTCTTTCGCAATCGCTGAAAAATGACAATTCGGCAAAACGCCGACTCGTCAAAGAAGCGCAAGCCGCCGCCGCGCTCGAACACGCGAATATCTGCGCCGTTCACGGTTTCGAGGAAATCGATGAGCATCATTTTATCGTGATGCAGTATGTCGAAGGAAAAACGCTTGCCGAAACTTTAACTAAAAATCACGTCGGCGTTGAAGAATTTCAAAGACTGACGCGGCAAATCGTCACCGCCGTCGCCTTTGCCCATGCGCACGGCGTGGTTCACCGCGATCTGAAAACCGGAAACATCATGCTGACGGGTGACGGACAAATAAAAGTTCTCGATTTCGGTTTGGCAAAAATCATTCCGAAAAATCAATTTGCGGAACGCCCGTCAACCGGCGAAATCAGCCGGTTTTCACAAAACGGACCGATCATTGGAACGGTTTCGTATATGTCGCCCGAACAGCTTCGCGGCGAAAGGCTCGATTATCGCACCGATATTTTCAGCGTCGGAATCATTCTCTATGAACTGATCGTCAACCAAAATCCGTTCAGCCGCAAGAGTCAGGCGGAAACGATCGCCGCCGTTTTGAGCGAAACGCCCGTTCTATCGAAAGCAAACGCCCCAAATTTTCCCGACCGATTGCTGAAAATGGTTGAAAAATGCCTGCACAAAAACCCCAACCAAAGATTTCAATCGGCAGCGGAAATTCTGGTCGAACTCGATTCCGCCGAAAGCGAAAATTACTCTCCAAACACTTCGCGGCGACGCACCGGATTTTTCATCAAACTCGCTTTTGCCGCCGCTGTTTTGCTGGCGTTTTTGGCGGTTATGTTTTTCAGCAACGAAAAACGCCCGCAGCGAACCTTAGCCGTTTTGCCAATTTCCTTTGACGATGCGCGCGATGGAAAAGAATATATCGCTTACGGATTGACGCTCAGCATCATTGACAAGCTCTCGAATTTGTCCGATCTAAAAGTTAAAAATAAATCGATTGTCGATCGTTATAAAGATAAAACAAGCGAACCGCAAACCGCCGGAAAGGAGCTGAATGTCGATGCCGTTTTTGTCGGTACAATTAAAAACCGGACAAACGAATTGGTTCTCGAAACCAAATTGATCAGAGTTTCCGACGGAAAATTGATCGATATTTACGAAACAAAAGTTGATGAAACAAATCTGATCGGATTTACGGAAGAGATCACCTTTCGAATCATCGATAAAATTCAATCAAAACTGACGGATCAAGAAAAAACTCAATTATCACGAAGAGATACCGAAAATCCGGAAGCCAAGTTGTTGTATATTCGCGGTCGGTTTTATTTAGAAAGGCAGGCGGGAGAGGATTTACAAATTGCCGAGCGATGTTTTAGAGAGGCGACAAATTTGGATCCCGTTTATGCGAAAGCCTTTACCGGATTAGCCGATACATACACGCTCATCAGCGTTCCCGGACACAAAGGTTCGATCTCGCCGGCAGAAGCCGTAAAATCCGCTAAAGCAGCGGCTAAAAGGGCTTTAGATATTGATGAAACATTGTGTGAGCCATACGTTTCATTGGGGATGATAAAG
>JBBQOA010000738.1:0-1716 GCA_038330465.1 Pyrinomonadales bacterium | reverse complement strand
CCTTTATTTCCTGCAACGCAAAGGTTGGCTCGGCGTGCATCGCCAAGCTAATTATGGCGATGGCGACAAACACTTTCTCAAAAACATTTTTGATGATCGCAAAAATGATTACAAAAATTACTTAGGTTTTATCAATCGAACCGGCAGTTTTTTCAACGATGTTCTGAAACATATTTTTTACGACGCGCTCGCCGTCGAACATACAAAAGACAGATACGGTAACAGCGACCTGCGTTTTCCTTTCCTGAACGGCGGACTTTTTGAAGCGAAATTCGATTGGAACGAATACGATATTGCTTTGCCAGACGAAGTTTTTTCAAACACTGAGAAAAGAGGCGAGGAAACCGGAACGGGCATTTTTGATGTTTTTGACCGGTTTAATTTTACGGCGAATGAATCCGAACCATCGGAAATCGAAGTGGCGATTGACCCGGAAATGCTTGGTCGGGTGTTTGAAAATCAACTTTTGAAAGAAGAACGCGGAAGCAAAGGCACATTTTACACGCCGCGTGTCATCGTCAATTATATGTGCCGCGAAAGTTTGCTCAATTATCTTTTTACGCATTTTGACGACAGAAAATTGAAAAAACGTCCGGCGCGTCTGCAAAATAGAATCAGCCGCGCGGAGTTGATCGTGTCCGGCGATGCTGAAAACAAAGGTTACATTCCGGTTGAACCGACATACGGTGAGTTAAAGAATTTTATTTCATTTGCCGACAGCAGTTTCGATTATCAGCAAGGCGGTGCGAATGTTGACGAACAAAAGATGTTTCCGCCGAGCATTGTCGAGAACGCGGAGGAAATTGACTGGCTTTTGCAGGACGTGAAAATCTGCGATCCGGCAATCGGTTCGGGCGCGTTTCCGGTCGGGCTTTTGCAGGAAATCGTCCGGCTTCGTGAAGCGATTGCGCCGCTTCTTGCTGAAAACCGAACGGACGCGGACGACGAATTTTCGCTGGTTTATCTATTAAAACTTCACGCGATTCAGAATTCGATTTACGGCGTTGATATTGAAACGAGCGCGGTTGATATTGCGCGGCTTCGTTTGTGGCTTTCGTTGATCGTTGACGAACAACAGCGCGAAAGAGTTCGGGCATTGCCGAATCTCGATTATAAAATTATGCAGGGTAATTCCTTGCTCGAAGAATTTGGCGGCGTGCGGTTGATTCCCGATGATATTTTCAAACGCCGTCCGCAGACAATCGAAACCGAATCGAGCGAAGAAGAAGTTTTTCTCGAAAAGTTACGCGCTGAACTATTTTCCGTGCGCCAAGCCGAAGGCAATAATTCGACTAAGGCTTTGAAACTCAAGCGTGATTTTGAACAGCTTGAAAAAGTTATCAAGAATCGCAAAAAAGATTCTGCGCCGAAACTGACCGACGAGAAATTTTTTGAACAAAGTCGTAATCAGGAATACTTTGCCGAAATAGAGCGCGTTCACAAAGAGTTTTTCCGAATGAAATCGAAGGAAGACAAAGATAATCTACGGCGCGATTTGGAAATCGCCATTTTGCGTTACGTCAACAATCATCTGAACGAACGCGAAACGCGGCTTGAAGATTTCAAGAAAAAATATTCGGCTGAAATTGCCGATGAAGAACGAACCATCAAGCAAACTCTAAAAAAAGACATCGAAACGAAACGGCTCAGAGATTTGCGGCGCGATTTGCGAAATGCCGAAGACGAAATCGAAACACTCAACGAAACGCGCCTCGA
>JBBQOA010000737.1:0-1720 GCA_038330465.1 Pyrinomonadales bacterium | reverse complement strand
TCATAAAAGCCTTGTCCATTCCGCATGATGAAGCCAAAACACCACAGCCGACATATGGAACATCAGCCATTTCAAACAATCCCTGAATCGTTCCGTCTTCGCCGAAAGTTCCGTGCAAAACAGGAAAAATTACATCAAGTTTTTCAACTTTTTCCTCCCCGTTCTGGGTTTCCAGTTTGATCAATCCTTTGTAATTTGTATCGCCCGCAAAGGCAATCGAATTGCGTGGGAATCTGCCAATATCTTTTAATAACAATTCTTGAGTTTGGGACGGCAGTAAGCCTAAAGATTCAACAGGGTTGAGCCAATTTCCCTGTTTTGTGATGGCGATCGGGACAACCTCGTATTTGTCCTTATTAATTTGTTCGATCACCGTTTTTGCCGAACGAATGGAAACTTCATGTTCCCCCGAACGACCACCAAAAACTATACCGATTTTTATTTTATCCATAAGAATTGAAGGGGTTATGTTATTTGTTTTATTTTCAAAAATCGCAATTCAAAATATAATCCTATAAAATAGTTTTTCCAAGTGCTGAGAGTATTAATTCGCCTGCCAATTCGACCGTAATGTTATGCTCGTCGAGCATCGGATTTACTTCGACAATTTCAAACGACCGCATGCCGCCGCGTTCCGCAATAACTTCCAATGCGAGATGCGCTTCCCGATAGGTAATTCCGCCGCGGACGAGAGTTCCGGAACCGGGAGCAAACCGTGGATCGATGATGTCAACATCAAAGGTGACCGCAAAACCGCCAGATGCCTGTGAAGCAATATTAATTGCATCCTCGACGCAAGCGAGCATTCCGCGCCGGTCAATATCGCTCATCGAAAAGAAATTATCACGCATTCCGAGAGCTCTTATTTCCCGCTTTTCGCCCAAATCTAAATCGCGCGCGCCGACGTGAGCGCAAAACTTCGGATTTATTTTCGGAGCAAAACCTTCAAGGTTAACAAGTTCATCATTGCCTAAACCTAAAAGAGTTGCAAAGGGCATTCCGTGAATGTTTCCGGACGGCGAGGTTTCCGGTGTATTAATATCGGCGTGAGCGTCGAACCAAATCAGTCCGATTTCTTCGTTTTGTTCCCGAAAATATGATGAAATCCCCGAAAATGTTCCGATCGCAATAGAATGATCGCCGCCCAAAATCACCGGAATCTCACCCGATTGCAAAGATTTTTTGACAGCCTCGGCTGAATTATTGCTCGTCGAAATCATTTCCTGTAAATACTTTGGATTTTCTCCGGCGCGCGCAACATAATCGGGTTTAACAACTTCGACATCGCCGTAATCCTTAACCTGATAGCCAAGTTCCCTAATATGTTCGATCAAAAGACTGCCGCGAATATTGGCAAGACGGATGGCGACAGTCCCAAGTTCGCTGCCTTTTTTCCCGGCGCCGTACCCGATCGGCACGCCCAAAAGACCAACTTTTTTATTGTTACCCGGAAAATCTACTTCGTTAAAACTCATAAAATTTTTATTATAATTCACCAAACCCGTTCTCAAAGATTTTCTTGACGGCGGCAAATGCCTGTTCGGCATCTTCACCTTTGACTTCAATTTCTAGTTCGACGCCTTTTGAAGCGGCAAGAGTCAGAACGCTCAAAATTGATTTCGCATCGGCAACCACTGAATTATCTGCACGAGAGAGTATTATTTTGCTTTGAAAACCACTCGAAAGCCGAACGAGTTGGGCAGCGGCACGCGCGTGAAGT
>JBBQOA010000736.1:0-1730 GCA_038330465.1 Pyrinomonadales bacterium | reverse complement strand
GGCGGGAAAAGTGTCGGTGTCGTCAAAATTCGTCGGTTTGAAAATGCCCGAAGTGATCTGAGAATTGTCGGGCAAAAAAGCCGCCGCCGTATCGGAAAATGTCAGCGATAAATTGTTGACCGCCATGTTTCCGCCGGCATCCGACATCAAAATAATTCGTCTGCCGTTCGGGGCGACCAGTAAAATATCGACATCATCGGGTGAACTATGTGAAAAATTTTCCAGATTCACGGTGACGCCGGTTATCAAACCCGGCAAACCGGCGATCTGAATTGCGCTCGGATATGGCGTTGCCGTGCCGGAATCGGCAATGCTGATCGAGTTTGTATTCGCGCCGGTCGCAATTGTTTCAAGCGTGATCGAATCGATCCACCAGCCGATACTCGCAAAACTATCGTTTGAACCGATTCGCCAGCGAAATTGAACGGTTTGCCCGAAAGTAGTCGTCGGCAATTGCAAAGAAGTCAACAAAAAACCTTCCTGCGTGGCGCCGCTCCACGCCGAGCGTCCGGCAAGCGGATTGGTCGAAGAATTTAAGGTCGTCGTATAACCGCCCGCCAGAAAAATACAGTTGGCGGCAAGCACGTCTTGAAACTGTCCGCTTCCGATCTTGATCTCCAAAACGCCGCCGTCCCATGTGTTTTCGATCGAATATTTATGCCGAAACTTTAAAATACTGGTCGCGCCGGTGACGATGATCGGCGGCGACGTCAGGTCGGACGAACCCGTTGTCGGAGTATTCGGCGCGAAAATTGCATTTGGCGCGGTGTCGCTAAAATTTGTGACGGTCGCAAAATTGCTTCCCGCGCCGGTTGACGAAACAGACCAGCCGTTTGGAATCTGCGGAACCTGAACGCCGTCGAAATTTTCGCTGTAGCGGATAACTCCCTGCGCCAATTCGGTTTGACTGACATCGGCGGAAGATCGGTCGGAAAATTCTACAAACACAAGAATTGCGAGCAAAGCGATGAAACTCACAAACCAAAATTTTCTAATGGGTAAAACGGATTTTTTCGGCATTGATTTTTCTTAAAAAAGCGAATGATGATTCAATCAAAGTTAAAACCATAAGGTAAAGTTGTCAATAAAAGTCAGTCGAAATCTTGCTTTTCGGGCAAAAAGCGTTATAAAATTGCAGACTCTTGTTGCTTTTTTAAGAATTCAAAATTTGTAAAGTTAATCCTTTTTTATTAGATACCAGAGAAAAATTCGATGAAAAGATTTTCTGTTTCCCGGGTCCTGTTTCGATCGATCTGCATTTGCCTTGGCATTTTATCGGCAGCGGCAATGATTTTCGCCCAAAATTTACCCGAAGACGCACCGGTTTTAATCAGTCAGCCTGATTCAACCCGCGCCTTGACGGTCGGTCGGACACGCAAAGGCGACGATTTTTCGCCAAATGTTTTTCCGGCAAGCGGAAATACGCGGATCACTTTTTTGGTGACGAATCTCGAACTTTTACCGAATGAAGGCGCCAATGCCTTTCGGGTTGACGCGCAGGATTCCAGAGGTTTTCGTTATCCGCTTCAGATCATTTCGCTGGAACCGCTCGCTGATCGTCCGTGGGTTTATGCTTTAACGGTCAAACTTCACGGTCAAATGGAAAATGTCGGCGATGTTTTGGTGAGAGCAAATTGGCGCGGCGTGGCGAGTAACCGCGTGCGCGTTGCAGTCGGCTTTGAAAGCAAAAAACCGGACGACGATCCCGGCGCGGTGCCGACGCCGCTGCC
>JBBQOA010000735.1:0-1741 GCA_038330465.1 Pyrinomonadales bacterium | reverse complement strand
CGGTCAAGGACGAGATGCGGGCGAATCTGATCAAAAAACTCCGGGCGGGCGAGAAACTTTTTCAGGGAATTTTGGGTTATGAAGAATCGGTCATTCCGCAGCTCGTTAACGCGGTTTTGTCGAAACATAATCTTATCTTACTCGGCACGCGCGGACAGGCGAAAAGCCGGATTAATCGTCAATTGACCGAGCTTTTGGACGAAGAAATGCCGATCATCGCGGGTTCCGAGATCAACGATAAACCGTTTCAGCCGCTCTCGGCATTCGGTCGTCATCAGGTCGATTTTCACGGCGACGAAACAAAGGTCGATTGGGTCAAACGCGATAACCGTTTCGTCGAAAAGCTCGCCACTCCGGATGTGACGATCGCCGACATCATCGGCGACGTCGATCCGATCAAAGCCGCGAAGGGCGGGCATTTATTGAGCGACGAACTGACGATCCATTTTGGACTGCTGCCGCGCGCGAATCGCGGAATCTTTGCCATCAACGAATTGCCTGACTTAGCGGGAAAAATTCAGGTTGGACTTTTCAACATCATGCAGGAAGGCGACGTTCAGATCAAAGGTTATCCGGTGCGGCTGCCGCTTGATGTAATGCTTGTTTTCTCGGCAAATCCCGAAGATTATACGGCGCGCGGCAAGATCATCACGCCGCTCAAAGACCGCATCGGCGCGGAAATTCAGACGCATTATCCGAATAACCTCGGGCTCGGAACGGCGATTACCAAACAGGAAGCGTGGGTCGTGCGCGAAGATCTCGAAGGTTTTTCGGTCGAAATTCCCGACTTTATCGCCGAAACGATCGAGCAGATCGCCTTTGAAGCGCGCGACGATCAGCGGATCGATAAACGCTCGGGTGTTTCGCAGCGTTTTCCGATCACGGCGCTTGAATCGGCGATCTCAAACGCCGAACGCCGCGCTTTGATGACGAACGAGCCAAAGATAGTTCCGCGCATTTCGGACATTTACGCCGCGCTGCCGTCGATGACCGGCAAGATGGAACTCGAATACGAAGGCGAACAGATCGGTGCGACGCGGCTTGCCAAAGATCTGATCAAACGCGCGTGCGGCGTCATCTTTGAAGGCTTTTTCCTCGGCATCGATTTTGCACCGACCGTTAAATGGTTTGACGAAGGCAACAAAATCCTTTTAAGCGAAACGGCTTCCGCCGAGGAATGCGTTTATCTGCTCGAAAGCGTGCCTGAATTAATTGAATCCACGCTCGTGCCGCTCGAATTCGGCAAGGGCGAACAGGCAAAACTCGTTGCGGCGTGTGAATTCGTGCTCGAAGGTCTTTACGCGCAAAACAAAATTTCGCGCAACGAAGAAGGCGGATTCGAAGCCGCGACCAAAGCCAAACGCGACCGGCGCGGAATGATCTACGAAGATTTCACCGATATTGAAGGTTATAACTAATTTGCTAATCGTTGAATTTTTCATAAAAAGAAGTGTAAAAAAATTATTTTTACGCTTCTTTTTTATTTGTTAGGCAAAAGTTTTAGCCGATTTTAGTCAAGGTTTTTTACAATAAAGGAGAAAAACTATGGGAATGGAAAATTGGACTTTTCAGCAAAATGTTCATGGAAATAAAGGTTTATTGAAAGATTTGCGGACGCTTTTAACGAATGAAATTCAAAGACGAAAACCGAGAGAGCCGTCGCATCTCGATTTTCGGTTTTTATTGCCGCTTGCGCAATGGCTTTGCGAACAGGGCGGTTACACAATAAAACCTAAAGGAA
>JBBQOA010000734.1:0-1784 GCA_038330465.1 Pyrinomonadales bacterium | reverse complement strand
GCACGCAGGTCTAAAGCCTTGCAATTTCATTGCAAGAATTTATTGTGCTTTCTTTTCTTAATCTGAAAAGAACAATCAAGCGAATTTTATTCGCGTTCCGATTTCAAAACCTCTGCACTTCTAGTGCAGAGTGGTTTAGTTTCGTCTTTGCTGTCAATGTTATCAAACTCTTCATTCGGTTCGCCGTAGCCCTTTCCTTCGATAGTGAATTCGTGAAGATGATAATCTTCCCAACCCATCACTTCCTGAACGATTTTGTGTAATTTTCCAACAGTCGTATCTTCCGTCACCAAAAATCTTCGCCAAATTTTCGGTTTGCTGCGTTTCAGTAAAATATGTAATTGGTAAATTTTTTCGGGTAATTTTTTCGCCATTTTCTTAATCAGCAAATGCGACGCTCAGTTGTTTGAGCGGCATTGATTTTCTCTCGTCCAATTTTTCAACTTGTTCACGATCGATATATCGATAAAGAATATCGCGCTGCTGCGGACGAAAGCCGGCTTCCGAGATTTGGTAGCGAAGCTCTTTTTCGCTTGCTTCATTGTGCGCGCCGGCGGCTGAAACGACATTTTCTTCGATCATGATCGAACCCATATCGTCGGCGCCGAAACGCAGCGCGGTTTGCCCGAGCCGAAGCCCTTGCGTCAGCCACGACGATTGAATATGTTCGATGTTATCGAGAAAAAGCCGCGAAACCGCGAGCATCTTTAAATAATCGATGCCGGTCGGTTCTTCCGTGATCTTTCTTCCGAGAGCCGTATTTTCGCGCTGAAAAGTCCACGGAATGAACGCCGTGAAACCGCCGGTTTCGTCCTGCACGTCGCGGACTCTTTGGAGATGCCGGACGCGGTGCTCGATTCGGTCGCCGATGCCGAACATCATCGTCGCGGTTGTCCGCAGACCGACTTTGTGCGCGGCACGCATCACGTCGAGCCATTCTGCGGTGTTGCATTTCGTCGAAACGCGCTTGCGGACTTCGTCGTCCAAGATCTCGCCGCCGCCGGGCATCGAATTTAGTCCGGCGTTTTTGAGGCGCTGCATAATCGTTTCGTAATCGAGTTTGGAGATCAGCGAAATATTGTGAATTTCGGGCGGCGAAAAACAATGCAGCTGAAATTTTGGATAAAGCGCGTGAAGCCGCGACAACAGATCTTCATACCATTCGATATTGAAATCGGGATGAAGTCCGCCCTGCATCAAAACGCCGGTGCCGCCTAGTTCGATCGTTTCGTCGATTCGTTTGCAGATCTCTTCGAACGAATGAACGTAGGTTTCGGGCTTTCCCGGACGGCGGTAAAACGCGCAAAATGTGCAGACGACGTTGCAGACATTCGTATAATTGATGTTGCGGTCAATAATATATGTGACGACATTATCGGAATGTTTGCGCTCGCGAATTTCGTCGGCGGCAGCGCCGATCCGGGCGATGTCGTAGCTTTCGAGAAGCATTGTCGCATCATCGGCGGTCAATCGTGCGCCGCCTAAAACTTTATCTAAGATCGGTTGAATATTGCTCATAACTCTTTGTAAATTGTAAATCGTTAATCGTTAATCGAAAAATGCCCACGCTCTTATTTTGCAAATGACGCTCGCATTTTGCGAAAAAAATCACTTTAAAACGCATCCAAACCCGCTTTTTCGGCGAATTCCAGCTCAGACAACAAAGTTTTTTACAAATTTTGTGCCAAAGCGTGAACCTTTTTCCGTCAAAATTACGCGATTATAAACGGAAAGCAAATTTATACTAAAGAGGAATTAAAAAATGAGAGACCAGGAAAACTATT
>JBBQOA010000733.1:0-1789 GCA_038330465.1 Pyrinomonadales bacterium | reverse complement strand
GCCCCGCTCCGCATCGCTCTGGATGCAGTTCACTCCTTCCGAAATTATTGTCGAACCGCGCAGTTCTGCGACCGTCAAAGCGGTCATCACCGTACCTTTAACGGTCACCGGCGGTTATTATACGGTTCCCGTTTTTGAAGGCGCTCCGCTGAAAGAATCAATCATAAAATCTGTTTCGGACCGAACGGCAAACGCCTCGATCGGCATCAGATTTCGCGGCGTGATGCTGTTTACAACAGATGAAGGTGCTGAATACAACATCGAAATCTTGAAAGGACAAATTTCTCCGCCGACGGCTTCTTCGGAATTGAAAATAGATCTCGATGTCAGAAATCGCGGAACGGCGCACGCGCGCGTGCGCGGCGCATTTGCGATCCTCAATTCCGCCGGAAAATTGGTCGGGCGCGGAAACTTTGAAGAAAAAAGATATTTACCGACCCAGCACGATTTTATCAAGGGTAATTGGTCCGGCGATTTGCCGCCCGGCGATTACACGTGCGTCGCGACACTTAGTTTTAACCGCGTCGGATTGGAACCGGTTTCCCTAATTTACGAACTTCCATTTAAGGTCTTCCCAAAATAATCAATATGAGTAACTGAGAAATCCAATGTCATTCCCCAAAAATAAATTTAATAAGTCTTATACAAAAAGAAATTTACTTTTTTTAAGTTTCTTTTTTTTAACTTTCGGAGTTTTAGTTTCGTTCAAATTGTCCCGAGCAATTTTTTCGGCGAGCAATAAAACTCCGAATTTATCTTTGTCCGATGTCGCCGTCCGCCAAACGGCGCCGCAAATTTCGCCGACACCCGAACCGCGCAATTCGCCGCCCGCCAATATTCCTGCCCAGGAAGAAGTTCAAAGAATAAAAATAATAATCGGCGAAACGAAGGATTTTCCGCTTGTTTCAGGAATCAAATCCATTATTGTGGTGACGCCAGAAATTGCCGCCGCGACCGCAAAAAACGAACAAACAATCAGTATTTCCGCCCTAAAAGTTGGCGAAACGCTTTTGATCGTTTCAAGCGGTCAGAAGCGTTTTACATATGTCATCGAGGTCGCGGGCAAACCAAGCGTTTCCGAGCGGCTCAATGCGATTGCCGAAAAAACGGCGGAAGCCAATAAATCCCGGATTTCCGGCACCGTTAACCTGCAATATCGCGCCGGTCTTGACGGAAACCCTTCACTTGTTCGACAAAGATCGGAATTCAGGCAAAAATTATCCGCTGATAAAACACTTCGCTTTTCGAGCGAAATGTTCAAATATTTCGGAAATGATCAAAATGAACTGGCTTTTGCCAAAATCCGAACTTTCGGACTCAACCGAATGTCACTCGGAATTGATGCGCCAAACCGAAGCATTGATGTATTGGACAGTCAAATCCAACTGTCGCCCCAAAGTCTCAATAATTTTTCGTTGCGCGGTTTTCATCTCGTCAATAAATCAACTTCCAACATAAAAAATAAATCAACTTCCAATATAAGAAATGTAAGATCTGAAAACGGTTTGGAAATCTTCGCCGGACAAGTTCGTCCTTCGATCAACTTTTTCGATGCTGAACGCGGCTATGTCGGCGGCGTTATCATGCCGGTCATCCAAAATGAAAAGATTATTCTGCGTGCCGGTGTGATCGCAATTTCAGCCAACCAGAACAATCGGAGCGGCAAGGACGGAACGATTTTTCAATTAACCGGCAAATACGCGCCCTCAAAAAATCTTCAAACCGAAGGCGAAATCGCCTACGCCAACGGCAATTTTTCGTGGCGCGCAAAATTAGATTTTAAGACCCG
>JBBQOA010000732.1:0-1791 GCA_038330465.1 Pyrinomonadales bacterium | reverse complement strand
ATCGTGACCGATTCGTTGATCGTCGCTTTCAGATCGATATCAAGTGAAAGCGACACGCCGGAAACCAATTTGATTTCTTTAGTGACACTTGCCAAACCATCCGATTCGATCGTCAAAACATAATTGCCCCCCGGAAGATTGGCGAAGATAAATTCGCCAGTTTCGTTCGAGACCGTTTTGAGCGGCTGATTCGGTGTCGCGATATTTACTAAAGTCAATTTTGCGCCCGCCACGACAGTTGTTTGTCCGTCGGCAACAACTTTTACAATGCCTTTGATTGTTCCGGCATCGGCTCGTTCCGAGGCTAAAATCGGTTGTTCCCAACTAAGCACCAAGATCAAGCAGAAACATATCAAGATTTTATCGAAGTTAAATACCGGAAAAACACGACTACCTTGTAATTCCGTCCCGTTTCGTTTTTTAAACTTCATACGACATTGGAATAGGGCAAATTGCGTTCCTTAAAGAAATGCCGTTTTTATCGGTATATATGATGTTTTGGGCGATTTGCGGCGACACTGCGCCACCTTGTTGGAACCTTGACTGCGGCAAATTGTCACCGCTTTTTGTTCATGGGACGAACGAGGCGGAATTGGAAATCGAGGCAGGACGTGACTACCGTGCGTCACGGCAGTATCCGGTTAAAAGTCTTCGGCGGGTAAAAAATTTGATCTGATTTAAAGCGGATTTCGCGGGAAAGTGTTTATTCAAACTTTCGTTTGTAACTAAACCTTACAATTTGCTGATTGAAATGAGTCGGGAATTGAATAAAAACTGAAATTATTTATGTCCGAAATCGAAGTTATAACGCAATAAAAATGTATGTCGCGGCGATGTTTGACCGTAATCCGTCGTCAAAATATATTGAAAGACGAAATCGTGATTGAACCGCCAACCGATGCCGTAGTTTGAATAAATATCGGTAAAAAAATCCTTTGTGCGTCCGCCCAATTCGAAAATGCCTTCGGTATTTAAAATGCGTCCGAAGCGGTCGGGAAAAAATGATGTATCGGCGCGGCGCGATTGCGTCAGCGAAAGAATTGAGGCACTAACAAAAAGATTGCGCCAAACATTGGTCTGGACAGCGGCGTGTAAGGAGAGAAACCGCGCTCTGCCGCGTTCGGTTTCGAGCAAATAGCCCGTAAAATCTTCAGTTCGCGATTGATTTGTGCGAATCAAACCACCCGCCGCGTCGAAGCTGAAAATTGTCCGTGGACGTAAAAAATAGCCTACACCGAAGCCGAGTGTCGCGCGCGTCGCGCGGTCGCGTTCGGTCGAATCAACAATTACCGAACGATGCAGATTTTCGCGCGTTTGCCCAAACAGCAAAGTCGCTTCCGCACCGTAAAAAAAGCGCCGCGAAAAGGCTCCGCGAAGACGAAAACCGAATTCCGAGGTCGTGCCTTTTGATTGGCTCAGGTTATTCGGCTGAAGGAAGCCATTGATATTCCGAAAGCGGTCAATATTGCTGCCCGCGCTCGCCCCGAAACGATAAAACGCGCCGAATCTTATCGTTCCAAAATCGTGTTTGACACCGAACGTAAAACGGGTGCGGAAAACCGATGAACGCGAAGCGATTTGTTCGGTTCTGACCAATCCGGCGGCATCGCGCTCGGTGATGGTTTCGTTTAAATATCCCAGCGAAAATAACCGTTCGATGCTGAAACCGACGCTTGTTTGGTCGCGGTTGCCGAAACGTCGGGCGAAAATCAGCGAACCGCTGTAAAGATTGCCGCTTGTTCTGCCTTTCGTTGAACTAAATCCGCTTGTTCCGACGGGAAACGGCGGCGA
>JBBQOA010000731.1:0-1796 GCA_038330465.1 Pyrinomonadales bacterium | reverse complement strand
CATCGTAATTTCGCGTAGCCGAAGTGTCGGTATTGGTGACCTTGCCGAAAATTCCGCCGATCTTGCTGGCGGCGGATTGTTTGAGTTTCGAAAGATCTGACGACAAAACATAATCGCAATCGGCGGCGCGCGCCTCCGCTTCGGAATTGACGGCGACCGCTTCGACATTTCCGCTTCTCAATCTTTGAATCAGATAAAATTGCAGATTGGCGGTCGAAACATTTTCGTCCGAGCGATTGGTCGGCGCGTAAACGCCGATCCGGATCACGCCGGCTTTTTTGGCTTTCGATATCGAATTATTCGTCGAAGATGGTTTCGGGCGGTCTTCGTCGCCGCCGTTATTTTGGCTTTTCTTCATTGCCGCATAATCGGGTCTGCCGTAGAGATCCTGCGAATTTTCGGTCAGCGCGTAGCCGTTCGGAATATCGAAAAGCGCGGCATCGAGCGTCGCTTTCGAGAATTCGAGCGTTTCGGTCGTTTGCGTGAAACTCATTCCCTCGTCGCCCATTGCGAACGTCCGCGTTTCCGACAAAGGAAAACCGAGCTTGCCGCCGCCCGAAGTTCTAAAGATCATCTTGTCGCGGCAGCCGCCGCCGTTTTTTTCGGTCGGCATTTGCGGAACTTGCGGACGCACATTTATCGGACACGAAAATTCCGGCAGGTCGATATACCAACCGTCGGTTTCGACCTTGATGTTTTCCTTCATACAGGCGTCGGGCGAAGCCTCCATCGACAACGAGGTTTTGACGCGCCGCGCCGTCAGACCGAACATCTGTTTGCGTTCGCCCGTGTCGGTAATGTTTGAAAGATAGGTCACCGTTCCGCCCTTTTCGATTTTGGATTTCTGATTTGGGATTTGGGATTTGCTTGTTGGTGCTGAAGTTGTCGTTTCCGCACCGTCGTCAAACGGCTCGATCGCATACATTTTTTTCTTGTCGCTGATCTTGATGTTGCGCCGTAGATCGCACTGCTCGATCTCGGCGACATCGCCGCCGATTCCCATAATATTGCCGCGTTCGGTGCGTTTGCGCGCGCCCTTGACATAAACGGTCGATTCCATTTTCTGCCCGTTCATCGAAACGCTTTGACGGATCTTGTAGTTTTGCGCCGAAACGCCCGATGCGGCGATCAAACCTGCCGCGCAAATCATCAATGCTTTTTGCCAAAAACTTCTCATTTTTACCATCTCCTGCTGCCTGTTTTGGAACGCTCTGAATTTATTCGGTGACAAAATGATTTTATACTAATTTGCCGAAGCAAGAAATTGATTGGCGGCTTGCGGCGTAAATTTTTTTGTCGAAAATTTTCTGTGTTTAGCTGTCGTCGCGGGCGATCAAGGATTCTTTTGAACTTGTTGCGGGCTTTTGTTTGGAATCGGCGCAAATTGCGGTAAAATCTTATTCCGAAATGTTTCTGATCATCGGCACAAAATTTTTCACCTGGGGCGCGGGCAAAACCATCGATATGATCCGCTGTTCGCAGTGCGGCACGGTCACGCAGTTTACCGAAAAAACGGGGATGCGTTTTCTGACGCTCTTTTTCGTCGTCCCGACAATTCCGCTTTCAGGCACGAAAAAAATGATCGAATGCCCGAATTGCAAAGCGCGGTTTCAGACGGAGTAGCGAATCACTTGACGGAGAAAAAATGAAAATTATTTTGAAAACACTTCTATTGGCTCTTGTTTTTGGCTTTTTTGTCAAAAATACAAATGCTGACGGCATTTTACTTTCGTGGTCTGCAAGAGATGTGCAAGGCGTTACTGAACAATCTTTCAATGAGGCAAAACAACTGAAGA
>JBBQOA010000730.1:0-1811 GCA_038330465.1 Pyrinomonadales bacterium | reverse complement strand
CGACGGCGATAAAACGACAAAAGCCAAACGCGGACCCGTTTTTCGGGCGACAAAAGAGCAAATCGTCGCCGCGCAAAAGCGAATGAAAGAAAAAGGAAATTATGCCGGTGAAATGACGGGCACGCTCGATCCGGCGACACGCGCCGGTTTGAAAGCCTTTCAGGAAGCTAACGGTCTGAAAGGAACCGGCACTTTGAATCAGATAACGCTCGAAAAAATGGGCATTACGCTGACCGATAAACAAAAAGAAAATGCCGATAAGCAAAAGGAAAATGCCGCGCAGACCTCGCAATAAAAGCGGCGCGACATTTTCCTTTCACTTAATTTCCTCTCAAAACAGTTGATAAATTTTATCTTTTATCTTTTTTGAGAAAATATATTTGTTCAAAAAAAGAGAAAGCGGTCGGTGTAAATTTACGCCGACCGCTTTCTCTTTTTGGAATTTTCGCCCTTTTGCATTATATTTGCTGTGTTTTCCCGAAAATTAAAAAAAACGCTATGCAGGAAACCAACGTCTATTTTTACATTACGCCGATCGCGTTGATCTTTATTCTGTTGGAGATCGCCGCGTGCTTTGTCTTCAAACGCCGACTGATCACATTTAACGAGGCGATCGCCAATTTCGGCACGCAGCTCGGCAATCAGACGACGAATATTTTGGTGATGGTCGGCGTTTTCTTTATCTACGGCTATTTGTGGGAGCATTTTCGGATATTCACGATCCCGATCAATTGGTGGAGTTCCGGTTTGCTGCTGCTCGGCGTCGATTTCGTGTTTTACTGGGTGCATCGTTGGGGACACGAGATCAATATTCTGTGGGCGGCGCACAGCCCGCATCATTCGGCGGAAGAGATGAATTTTTTCGTCGCCTTGCGCGCCAGCGTCACGCAAAGGCTTTGTTCGTTTCTCTTTTTCTGGGTTTTGACGATCATTGGTTTCTCGCCCGTCCATATTTACACGGTCGTCGGCATTCATCTGTTCATCGCTTTTCTGCATCACACGGAATTCGTCCCGAAGCTCTGGCGACCGATCGAATTTCTCTTTACAACTCCGTCGCATCACCGCGTTCATCACGGCGTCAATCTGCAATACTTGGACAAAAACTACGGCGAATTTTTAATTATCTGGGACCGAATGTTCGGCACGTTTGAAGAAGAAAACGAAAAGGTCGCTTATGGTATTCTCGACCATCCGCAAACCTGGAATCCGATCATCATTAACTTTCACTTCTATATCGTGCTCTGGAAATATGCCGCCGCCGCGCCTTATTTCTGGGACAAAATTCGCATCTGGTTTATGCCGGCTGGCTGGATTCCGCGCGGTTTTCCGCAAAAGGAATTGCCGCGTATCACGACCGAAAACCAGATCAAATTTCGCCCCGAAATGTTTGCGGGCGCCAAAGTTTACCTAGTTCTACAAGTGATTCTCGGAATCGCTTTGATGCTCGGCGTGATCTCGAATCTTTTCCATTGGACGCCTGCCGAAAAATGGCTCGGCGCCGCTCTTTTGTGGTGGCAAATCATCAATTGGAGCGGGATTTTGGAAGCCAAAGCGTGGGTTTGGATCTCGGAAAACCTGCGCACGGTCGCAACTGCTTTTACCGTCATCGTTTTCAACGAGATTTATCAGCCTTCCGCGTTATTGTTTGGTATTTTGGCGATTGCCGTGTTTTGTATTTTTTGGACGTTCGCTTATTTTCGCCCGAACAGTCCGAAACTGGCGACGGCTTAAAGAGTATTTTCCGGAGAAGTTTTGAAGTCATTATTGAAGTCGTACAAATAAATATCCTGCCAACCGGTCAGCCGATCACT
>JBBQOA010000729.1:0-1813 GCA_038330465.1 Pyrinomonadales bacterium | reverse complement strand
GACTCGACGGCTCGCATAACTGATCGCAATATTTCGACGCGCCGATTCGACATAAACGATCAAGGCGATCAAGGCGACTAGCACGACTGCCAAAAACAGCACGCCGAGCGTTTGCATTGCGTCGCCCGCACCGATTCTTTCTTTGATTTGAATAATTCCGCGCGGCAAACCGATCACGATGCCAGCAAAGATCAAAAGCGAAATTCCGTTTCCGACGCCACGTTCGGTGATCTGTTCACCGAGCCACATTACAAAGATCGTGCCGGTCGTCAAGGTAATGACAACCATCGCGGTCGCCCACCAGCCTTCGATTCCGCTGCTGTTGTTGATGATCCCGTTGCGGCTCAGCCAGGTCGCGACAAAGAACGTTTGAACCGTGCATAAAGCAACTGTCAGATAGCGCGTCCATTGGGTGATCTTTTGCCGTCCGACCTCGCCTTCTTCCTGAATTTTTTTGAGCGGCGGATAGAGAACCGTCAAAAGTTGTAAGATGATCGAAGCCGTAATATACGGCGTCACACCGAGCGCGAAAACCGAAATCGTCCGAAAGTTTCCGCCGGAAAACAAATCAAGAACGCCGAGAAGCGTTCCGCTCACCTGACTCCAAACTTGTTCAAGCTGCGCTTTGTTGATGCCCGGCGCGGTGACATGCGCGCCTAAACGATAAATCGCCAAAAGTCCGAGCGTGAAGAGAATTCTCTTGCGCAGCTCGGGAATTTTGAACATATTTTGAATGGCGGCAATAAACTTTTCCATAACTCTCCTAAATCCCTAAATTGCTTAACTTATTCGCCTTTAGTTGATTCTTTAACAATGACCGTCGCCGTTCCGCCGGCTTTTTCAATTTTATCTTTGGCGGTTTTGGTAAAGCGATGCGCGGAAATGTTCAAAGCCTTCGAGACTTCGCCGTTTCCTAAAATAACGACATCGTGTTTGGCTTTTTTGATCAAACCGCGTTCGTGTAAAATTTCGGGCGTCACTTCATCACCGGCTTTGAAATTTTCTTCGATCTTGGAAAGACCGATTTCGAGCCATTCTTTTTTGAAAATATTTGTAAATCCGCGTTTCGGCAAACGACGTTGAAGTGGCATCTGTCCGCCTTCAAAACCTATTTTACTTGAGTATCCCGAACGTGATTTTTGTCCTTTATTTCCGCGTCCGGCTGTTTTTCCAAGTCCCGAACCGGGACCGCGTCCGACGCGTTTCTTTTTATGTGTCGAGCCCGCCGCCGGCTTCAAATTATTTAATGCTAATGCCATTTTTCTATTCCTCTTAAATAGTAAATCGTGAATAATAAATCGTAAATAGACTATAAAATTTCCAAAAAGAAAAATCTATTCACAATTAACGATTCACGATCAACGAATCTTATTCGACAATTCTCAAAATGTGCGGAATTTTCGCCACGATGCCGCGCATTGAAGCATTATCCGGGCGCGTCACCGTTTGATTGAGTTTGGTAATACCCAAACTTTTAACGATGACTTTCTGCTTTTTGGAATAACCAATCGTGCTTTTATAATACTGGATCTTAATTGTTCCGTCGTTTGCTTGTTCTGTTTTCTTTGCCATAATTCGATTTAGGATTTTGGATTTGCGATTTCGGATTTGTCTGTTTTTTTCAATCCGAAATCCGAAATCCGAAATCTCAAATTATAATAGTTCATCCACCTGTTTACCGCGCAGCCGGGCAACTTCAAACGGGTCTTTCATTCTCAAAAGTCCGTCAAAGGTCGCACGAATGACGTTGTGCGGGTTGTTTGATCCGAGAATTTTTGTCCGCACATTGTGCACGCCTAAGCTTTGCAGCACT
>JBBQOA010000728.1:0-1819 GCA_038330465.1 Pyrinomonadales bacterium | reverse complement strand
GAAAATCTCAAGGATCCGCACGAAATTTGAAGGATTGGCAACATCCATCGCATTTGAAAGCGTCGCGACCGATTGTTTGATCCGCATTTCGCCGCTTTCCAAAAACTTCGGAATAACGTCATTGGCATTGGTCGCCGCGATGAATTTTTCGCACGGCAAACCCGAAATATGCGCCAAAATGCCGGCGCAAATATTTCCGAAATTCCCGCTCGGAACCGAAATGATCGGAGCCGAATCATTTTCTTTCTGCCATTGCCGAAGCGCGTAAAAATAATAAAACTGCTGCGGCAGCCAACGCGCGACATTGATCGAATTTGCCGAGGTCAAAAAAACCTGTTTCTTTAAATCTTCGTCAGCCAAAGCCGTTTTGGCAAGCGCCTGACAATCATCGAAATTTCCCGCAACCTCGATCGCCGAAATATTTTTGCCCAAAGTCGTCAGCTGTAATTCCTGCACTTTGGACACTTTTCCCTGTGGATAAAGAATGACGACCTCGACGCCTTCAACGTCAAAAAAACCGTTCGCGACCGCGCCACCCGTGTCGCCCGACGTGGCGACGATGATGATCGTTTTTTCCGATTTTTCGATTGAGAAATGACGCAGACAGCGGCTCATAAATCGGGCGCCAACATCTTTGAAAGCAAGCGTCGCGCCGTGAAAAAGTTCGAGCGTTGAGATATTTTCGGTAATTTTCACTAATGGAAAATCGAAATTGACGGTTTCTTCGCAGATCTTAAAAAGCGTTTCGTCCGTGATCGTCTCGCCAACATAAGGTTTGATCACTTCAAACGCGATCTGCGCCTTTGATTTTTCGGCAAAATCGCGCCAAAATTCGGCGGAAAGCATCGGAATTTGTTCCGGAAAATATAAGCCTCGATCGCCGGGTTGTCCGTTGAGCGTCGCTTCGCGAAACGAAACGTGAGCCGATTTTCGGTTTGTGCTAAAGTATTTCATTCAAATTTGAAATTAATTTTGATTTCTTTTTTGAGCGGTAAACTCAAACGATTTATCATAATAGAATTTTTGAGTTTGCCAAAGTTGAATAATCAAGATTTATGAAAGAAATTACCGTTCTCGTGCCCGCGACGGTCGCCAATGTCGTTTGCGGTTTTGATTGTTTGGGATTCGCCCTCGATCAGCCGTCCGACGAAATGACGGTCCGTTTGATCGATGAAAAAATAGTTAGAATTGCACATTCCGATGATTTCGGGCTGCCGACCGAACCTGCTCAAAACATCGCCGGCGTCGCGCTGTTGGCAATTTTAGATGAGATCGAAGAAAACATCGGCTTTGAAGTCGAGATCAAAAAAAACATCAAACCCGGCAGCGGGATCGGTTCATCTTCGGCGAGCGCGGTCGGCGCGGTCGTTGCCGCGAACAAACTTTTGAATGATAAATTTTCGCGGCTCGAACTCGCCGAATTCGCAATGACCGGCGAATTTCTCGCGTCACAAGGACGTCACGCCGATAACGTCGCGCCGTGTCTTTTTGGTGGCTTTACGCTCGTTCGCACTGTCACGCCGCTCGAAGTGGTTGAGCTCGATTTTCCGCTGCTTTTTGTGACGATCATTCATCCGCAGATCGAAGTCAAAACATCGGAAGCGCGGAAGATCTTGCCGACGGAAATTTCTTTGAAAAGCGCAATTCAAGCGTGGTCAAACGTTGGCGCGCTGGTCGCGGCGCTTTCAAAAGGCGATTACGGCTTGATCGCCCGCAGTTTGGAAGATTTTATCGTCGAACCTGTTCGCAAAAAGCTGATCCCGCATTTTGATGCGCTCAAAACCGAAAGTTTACGCGCGGGCGCGCTCGGCGGCGGAAT
>JBBQOA010000727.1:0-1858 GCA_038330465.1 Pyrinomonadales bacterium | reverse complement strand
CGCCGCCGCCGGGACCGACGGCGATTTTGAGCATCTGATTATCTTTCTGCTGCTGTGCGGGATTAAAATTTCTGACGAAGCGGTTATATTTTTTATATTCGCCGAGATAAGTTTCGGCGGACATATTGCCGCCGCAGTCCCAGCTTTCATTGCCGATGCCGAGATAAGCGATCTTATACGGCGCGGAATGACCGTTGGCGGCGCGTTCTTTGGCAAGATCGGTCGGCTGATCGGTCGTCAAATATTCCAGCCACTCAGATGCTTCCTGCGGCGTGCCGGAACCGACGTTGACCGAAAGAAATGCCTCCGAACCAATTTGATCGAGAAAATCCAAATATTCATGGGTCCCGAAAGTATTCGGCTCGATCACGCCGCCCCAATTCGGATTGAGCGTCTTGACGCGCTGCGCTCCGATGCCTTTGCGCCAGTGATATTCGTCGGCAAAACAGCCGCCCGGATACCGGACATTCGGCACATTGATCGCTTTGAGCGCATTGACGACATCGTTGCGAATGCCGCGGGTATTCGGAATCTTGGAATCCGGTCCGACCCAAATACCTTCATAAACGCCGGAGCCGAGATGTTCGGCAAACTGACCGAAAAGATTGCGGTCGATCTTTGGTCCGGATTTGGACGCATCAATCGTCAATTCAACTTTTTGGGCGGTTGCAAAGGTGACAAAAACGACACATATCAAAACAAATCTGAATAAAAATTTACGCATAGCGAGTGAATTTTTTTGCTTTAAGTAATGGAAATAATAATAATAAAACAGAAAGTTTTAGGAATTATAACAAATTTTTTATGACATTGATTACCAATTTGATAACAAAATTCTGCTTTGCTCCTTTGCGTCTTTGCGGGAAATATTTTCCTTGCGAGTTTTCAACTTAGAAAAAAATGTTTCCCGCAAAGACGCAGAGCCGCTAAGTAATATGCCAAACATTAGCAATGTAAAAGGCAATTGAGGTTTTTACTTGAAAACAATAAACAAAAAACTGATCTTCTGCTCGATATTTGTCATCTGCGCGGTTGTTTCAAACCTTAAAGCGCAGACGAATTTATTTGACGTGACAAATTATGACGCGGTGATCGCGCCTGATCTGACCGCTAAATCCGTGACGGGCAAAGTTTTTGTGCGGTTCAATTCGTTGACCGAAAATCTGACCGAAATCACGCTTAACGCCGGAGCGTTAGACATCGATTCGGTTCGGGAAAGGCTCGAAAAGCTGGAATTTGAAAAGACGGAAAGTTTGCTGAAAATTCGGTTTGCGCGCGCCTTAAAAAAAGGCGAAACGCGCGAGGTTGAAATCGTCTATCACGGCACGCCTCGCTACGGAATCAATTTTTTCCCCGAACAAAATCAGGTTTACACGGTTTTTTCGACGAGCCAATGGATGCCGTGTGTTGACGCGCCGGACGATCGCGCCGGTTTTCGTTTGAATTTGATCACGCCGAAAGGTGTCAAAACGGTCGCGGGCGGCGTTTTTGTCGGCGAGCGCGAACTCTCGAACGGAAAAATTTCATCGCGCTGGGAACAAAAAAACGAGGTTCCGACATATCTCTTCGGATTCGCTTTCGGCGAATTTCAGGAATTGACGAGCACGGAAAACCAGACGACCTTTCGCTTTTTGTTAGACAAATCGTTTTCCGCCGCCGACATCAAGAAGATCTTTGTTGATGCAAAAGCGATGCTCCGCTTTTTTGAAAGCAAAGCGGGCGTCAAATATCCTTATAAAACTTACACGCAAGTTTTAACGGAAGGAAACGCGCAGCAGGAAGTTGACGGTTTTACGTTAATGACCGCTCGTTACGGGCGCGACGTTTTGAAAGATGAAAAAGACATCTGGCTCGGCGC
>JBBQOA010000726.1:0-1862 GCA_038330465.1 Pyrinomonadales bacterium | reverse complement strand
GTTTTCATCCGAATCCTGAACGCGGCGCAGGACGGCGCGCAGGCGCGCCACCAATTCGCGCGGATTAAATGGTTTCGGCAGATAATCGTCGGCGCCGATCTCAAGCCCGACGATCCGTTCCATATCGTCGCCTTTCGCGGTCAGCATCAAAACCGGCAATTTTGAAGATTTGCGCAGTTCGCGTAAAACATCAAAACCGTTTTTGCGCGGCAGCATCACATCGAGGATCGCCATTTCGTATTCGTTTGACAAAGCCCTTTCCAAACCTTTTTCGCCGTCGTGAACGGCTTCGGTGGTAAAACCTTCGACGCTTAAATATTCCGCCACGAGTTCGCAAAGCTCTTCGTCATCATCAATTATCAGAATTTTACTCATACCCGAAATCATTTTACGTCATAAATCCGGCGGATGCCTAAACCTTTACATTTCTTTGCATTACTTCACGATAAATGACGTTCGAAGGGTGCGCGGATTTCGTCTTATACAGTGAACGCAAAAATTATGATGCGTGAATTTTGAAAGTCATAAATATATATAGGAGAAAAATGAAAAAAGTAACAATCGCAATATTAGCGGTCGCAGTTTTAGCACTCGGCGCGGTCTTTATTTTCGCTCAGAAAGGCGAAATGAGACGCGGCGGTTTCGGCGGCAAAGGTTTCGGCGGTCCGGGTTTTGAACGAATGTTCGAGAAATTGAACTTGTCCGACGAACAAAAAACGCAGGTCAAAACAATCCTCGAAGATTCCAAAACGCGGATCAAACCATTGATGGAATCGATACGGGAAAATCACAAACAAATCGAAAATCTCGGCACGGATGGCGTTTTTAACGAACCTCAGGTTCAGCAATTCGCCACGGCTCAAGCCGAAACAACAAAACAATTGGTGATCGAAAAAGAACGCACCAAAGCTCAGATCTTCGCGATTCTGACGCCTGAACAGCGCACGCAAGCCGCGCAAATGAAAGAGCAGATGAAAGACCGTTTCAAGGACAGATTCAAAAAACGCTTCGGCGGCAAAGATGATGTCGGCGCAACGGAACAATAATTATCATCTTCAATCATTAATCAAAACGCGGTTGATATTTCAGCCGCGTTTTTTTTATTTTGTCGGTGCGATAACTTTTTGATGGCAGTTTTCGTATTGAAATCGCACAAACATTGTTACAATCAAACATTATGCCGACCACTTTAACCGAAATCGAAGACGTTGAACGCGGAAAGATCGTTTTGCGGGTCGAAGGCACGATGATGCACGACGACGCGATCCTGCTCGAAAAGATCGCGCTTGATCTGCGCTCGGAACGCGGCAAAAATATCACGCTCGACCTCGCCGATCTCGATTTTCTCGACAGCGACAGCGCGCCGATCTTGAAACGAATCGAACGCGACCACGGTTTTGAGATCGAGGGCATGGAGTTTTTCCTGCAAGCGATGATCAATGAAGCCGAAAAGATCAGATAAATAAATTATTTGGACTCTGCGCAATTTTTGCGATAGCCTTAAATTAATGCTCAATTACTATCGCAAGCTCTTCAGAGTCATTTTTATCACGCTCGGGATCTTTTCGGCGGGACTCGGTTTGCGCGGATTTCTCATCCCGAATCATTTTATCGACGGCGGCGTGACCGGCACTTCGATGTTTCTTTCGCAAATTTCGGGCGTTCGCCTATCGATCCTGATTCTTCTGATCAATACGCCTTTTGTGATTCTCGGTTGGCGGCAGATCTCAAAAAGGTTTTCGCTGACAAGCGCGGTCGCGATCATCGCGCTGGCGGCGGTCGTTTTTATCAATACCAAAACGGGTTTGACGGCAGACAAGCAGCGGGCAGCGGTTTTAGGCGGGTTTTTTATCGGCGCCGGA
>JBBQOA010000725.1:0-1864 GCA_038330465.1 Pyrinomonadales bacterium | reverse complement strand
GACCGGACGGTGCGCGCGATCCGGCTTTTTCAAGATATGGCGGGCTGGACGCCGCAATACACGGAAAGCGGTGTGGACGCCAATTATCAGCCGCTTTGTTTCGGCGTAAATTACATTCCGACGACAAATTAAGTTTAGCCGCAGAGAACACAGAGTTTTATGAGAAAAAAACAAAACCTCTGTGTTCTCTGTGCGCTCTGTGGCTAAAATGAAAGCAATTCTTCTCGATATTGAAGGCACGACCACGCCGATCGATTTTGTGCATAAAACGCTCTTTCCGTTTGCAAAGGCGAAAATCGACGCGTTTGTCGAAGCGCATTTTGACGAAATCGGCGCGGAGATTGAACAGCTGAAAATCGAATATCGCAAAGATTTCACCGAACAGATCTACGGGCGGGATTTTCGGGCGGATTCGCCGGAATCGGTCGCAAACTATTTGAAATTTCTGATCGATATTGACCGCAAATCGACGCCGCTCAAATCTTTGCAGGGACGAATCTGGCAAGCGGGTTACGAATCGGGCGAACTTCGATCGGAAATGTTCGCGGACGTTCCGCGCGCTTTCGAGCGCTGGCAAGAGCAGGGAAAAACGATCGCGATCTATTCGTCGGGAAGTGTTCTGGCGCAGAAACTCATTTTCAAATATTCAAATTCCGGCGATCTGAGCGGCTTTATTTCGGATTATTTTGACACGAATATCGGTTATAAACGCGAGGCGGAAAGCTATGTCAGGATCGCCGCCGCGCTCAATCATCCGCCGAAAAGGGTCTTGTTTGTTTCCGACGTCATTGCCGAACTCGACGCGGCGCAAAATGCCGGAATGCAAACGACGCTTTCGGTTCGGAGAGGCAACGGGCAAATCTCGGAAGATTTTCAGCATCGAAGCGTCAATAGTTTTGATGAAATGGAATAAATCTCGCTTTCAGAGAGATTTACAAAAATGAAAAGGCAGCGAAGCGAAGAGTTTTCCGCAGGACACGAAAAACATTTCGGCATTGCGCCTTTTCACTTTTTCATCTGAATTTGTAAATATATTTTTGGAGCAATTATGGAAAATAAAATGCAGGAAACAGCCACGCTCGGCGCCGGATGTTTTTGGTGCGTCGAAGCGGTTTTTGATGATTTACGAGGCGTCACGGACGTCGTTTCGGGCTATTCGGGCGGACATACGGAAAATCCGACTTACCGCGAAGTTTGTTCGGAAACGACCGGACACGCCGAGGTCGCGCAGATCACGTTCGATCCGGCAGAGCTTTCGTTTGCCGATCTTTTGCGCGTCTTTTTCGCGGTGCACGATCCGACGACGTTAAATAGGCAGGGCAACGACATCGGCAGCTCGTATCGTTCGGCGATCTTTTATCATTCCGACGAACAAAAACGTGTTGCCGAAGAGATCATTAAGGAAGTCACAGAAGCGGGAATTTACGATAAACCGATCGTCACGGAAGTGACGGCGTTCGATAAATTTTATCCGGCGGAAGATTATCATCAGGAATATTTCGCCAATAATCCGGCGCAGCCCTATTGCGCGGCGGTCGTCGCGCCGAAGGTCGCCAAATTCAGAAAGCAATTTTTGAGCAGACTCAAGAAATAACCCAAACCGGAAAAAGCGTTTCTCAAAAAAGGTGTGATTTTTCGCGCCTTTTTTGTTTTTTCTTTGCCGAACGATTTTGATCCGCGACGGTTCGCGTCGTTCACGCCATTTTGTTTTCGAGAGTTTTTCTAATCGACGGGTTTGGTGTATCATTTCAGGCAAAGTTCCATCCAAATTAAAAACACAGTAAAAACAAAATGAAAGCAGGAAAATTTAGGTATTTGTGGGTTGCCGTGATTCTTTTAACGGCGCCGGGCGTTTTTTCGCAGG
>JBBQOA010000724.1:0-1865 GCA_038330465.1 Pyrinomonadales bacterium | reverse complement strand
AAATCATTTAATAAACAAAGAAATGGGACGGTTGATTCGATGATTCAACAGTTTTTCGCTGATTTTTGTTGCTGTTCGGCAGAAAACCCTTGTACGCATTATCGTTTGGCAGGCATTTTCAACAAGTCATTTTTATCGCTTTGCTTCTTGAAACCCGCTTTTGTTTCGATTTGGATCTGCCGCGACCGCTGCAAAATATCACGATAAATTTTGAGCAGCGTTTTGTTTTCCCAGAGTCCTTCGTTGTGTTGTAAAATTCGGCTCAAAACTTCATCCTCGCGCTCGACATCGACGATCGGCAAACCGGCTTTTGCTTTGACGACGCCAACATTTTGAACGACGCGGGCGCGGCGATTGAGCAGACCGACAATTTCCAGATCGATCTCGTCGATTTCTTTTCGGCATTCTTCCAATTTCATTTTCTTTTCTCCTTTTTCACAAAATAAAAAAGCCGCGAATGCTGGCATTCACGGCTTTTTTGTTTGAATCTTTTTGGCTATTTTTCTAGCGCCAACCAAACCTCAGCCGTTTTACCCGATAGTAAAAATAATAAAAGCTGAAATTGTTAAAGTTTTTGGTCGGCATTTTTATAATTGAAATTTATTCAACTCTCAACAAGATAAATTCCCTACGCGGTTTTGTCAAGAATTATTTCGGAAATTTTCGCGTCAACGATTTTTCTTAAATTCTCCGAAGCCTTTTTCAAACCCGCATTTTTATCAGTAAACCATTCTTCGTCAATCGTTTCGCGTTCGCGTTCGACCGTTAAAGCGCGGCGCGTTTCGACGGGCGCGGTGCCGCCGTAGATCGTCCGGATATTGACAAAATTTTCGGGCGAAAGCGTTTCGGTCAATTCCTCGGCGCTCATCGAAATCTCGCGTCCGAGAATCTCGCGGCAGGCATTTTGCAAAATCTCGTACGAAATGTCGGATTTTGCGGCAAGCGCGGTTTTGACACAAGTGCCGACGATTTTGTGCGCGATCCGAAAAGATAAATTTTCATTTCTGACGATCGTATCGGCTAATTCGGTGACGGTGATAAAATTTTCACCGGCGCGTTTTCGCAGCGTCTCAAGGTTGAAAGTCGCCGCTTTGAGCGTATTCGCAAAAAGCGAAACCGCCCGATTAGCATCGCGCAGGGCGCTGTAAATCATCGGCTGAAGATCGTCCTCAACATCGTTGATATCACCGAAAGGCGTGTTGTGAATACTTGTCATGACGCCCAGACATTGCCCGAGCGCTTTACTGCCGATCGCGCGGATATGTTCGAGCGCGACCGGATTGCGTTTCTGCGGCATGATCGAAGAACCCTGCACAAAACCGTCGGGCAGGCGAATGACGTTAAACTCCATCATCGCCATCAATAGAAATTCCTGCGCGAATTTGCCGGTATTGACGAGCATTGCCGAAGCGGCGCCGAGCGTTTCGGTAAAATAATCGACCGACGCGATCGACGCGTAGGAATTGACGGTCGGCGCGCTAAAGCCTAGCAGATCGGCAACGCGGTGCCGGTCGATCGGAAAACCGGTCGTCGTGATCGCGCCCGAACCGAGCGGACAGAAATTCATATTTTCAAAGGCACGTTCAAGCCGTTTGATGTCGCGCCCGACATTTTCCGCCATCGCCAGCAAAAGATGAGCCAGCGTCGAAGGTTGCGCGGGTTGCGTGTGCGTATAAGCCGGAATCAGCGTTTTGTGATGCGAGGCGGCAAGATCGAGAAAAACCGTCCGCAAATCCATTGCCGAACGAAGTAATCTAAGCGCGTCCTTCCGCAAATGAAGTCGGTAAATCGTCACGTCAATATCGTTTCGGCTGCGCGCCGTATGCAGTTTTCCGGCGGTGTCAACGTCGCAACGAGCGGCAATT
>JBBQOA010000723.1:0-1891 GCA_038330465.1 Pyrinomonadales bacterium | reverse complement strand
TCTTTTTGATTGAACCGCGTTTGTTTGTTTGGAAAAATCGCTGTGCCGTCTTCCAGATCAATCAGGTCAGATGCGATGATCGCCGTCCCTTTTTCTGAAAAATCGGATTCATTCTGAATTAAAGTTCCCGCTTCGGGACTCAAAATCGCCGTTCCTTTTTCGGAAATTATTGTCGAACTACGAGAAGGTTCGGCAATCGTCTTCGACTGTGTTTTATCTGCCAAGGTTTCAGCAAAATTGATCGCCTGCGTCGGCATCGCCGAAATATGAAGCGCCTCGTCCGATGTTTCGCCCTCGTGCTGTTCTTCGAGCTTGGCGATTCCGAAATCGAGGACCTTGACCGTGTAGCCGCCGCGCTGATTCGGTTCGAGCCAGATATTGTCAGGCTTTAGATCGCGGTGAATGATTCCCTGCTCGTGCGCCGCGTGAACCGCCGAACAAACTTGCTCCAGAATATCGAGCGACCACATCAGCGGCAATTGTTTTTCTTCGTCGAGAATCTCGCCCAAAGTGCAGCCGTCCAGATATTCCATGACGAGATAGGCAACTTTACCCGATCGCATCTCGGCGATCCCGAAATCAGTGACATCAACGACGTTCGGATGGCGCAATCTGCCCGCCGCCCGCGCTTCGCGCCGGAAACGCTCGACGAATTCGGGGCGTTCCATAAATTGCTGGACGATCACCTTGACCGCGACCGGGCGTTCCGTCCCGAGATGCGTGGCAAGATAAACGGTTCCCATCCCGCCTTTCCCGAGCTGGCGATCGATCTTGTATTTGCCGTCAATGACTTGTCCGATTAAGTTTCCGAAATTCATTTATCTTTCCTGCAAACTCTACCCGCTTTTCGATGTTTATTGCAAGTTTTCACGCTCAAAAACAGTTTTCGTTTGTAAAAAATTGTCAATAAAAAAAACCGAAAGCACGAAACTTTCAGCAAGATTCCGTGCTTTTTATTTTAAGATTTATTTTGGAAATTACCTATTGCCGTTTATTGATATTGTGGTTTTCAGATCGGTTTTGGTACTGATCTTGCAGATCACTTTTTTGCTTTGAACTTTGCTTAATGATGTTTTTAGCTTGAGCGATTTAGAATTTTTTTGAACGGTTTTCGAAACCGGTTTGATCTCCGTGTTCGCGGGCTTTATTCTGATGACGCCGCTGCCGGTTTTGAGATTAAGACTGCAGGTCGCCTCGTCGCCGCCGATTTGCGCCGACAGACTTTGTTCTTTTTTTAGTGCGTTTTTGAGCGGAATTTCCGAAATGAACGCGCCGAAACCAAACCAGGCGTTGATCTTACACGACGAATCGGGCGACACCGCGAGCCCGATCGAACCGTTTTGCGTCGAAAAACTGTATTGTCCGCCGCCGAGAAGTTCGCCCTCAAAGCTCGTCGAACCCGTGATCGAACTCGTTCCGATCTGCCGGTGTTCGACCGCTTGCAGTGTTATTCTCCCGCTGTTTGTTGTAGCTTTAAAAATATCGCCGATCTCGCTCGGGGCAACATCAAAGGCAATAATATTTCCGTCCGTGTTGTTCAAAATCATTTGCCCGCTTGAACGTTCAACCATTATGTCGCCGCGATAAGTGGTCGCTTCGATGCCGTTGGCGATGTCGTTCAGATAAATATCGCCGCTCAGAGTTTTGACCGAAACTTTGCCGACCGATTCGATTTTTGTTTCGCTTTCGAGACTTTTGATAGTAACGGTCGCATTACGCGGAACATCGAGTTCGATCTCGGTGCCCGAAAGGCATTCTTCGGGATTGAGTTCCTTTGTTTTCTTAGGGTCATAACCTAAAATTTTCACCCAGACCGGTTTTTGGTTTTTCGGATTTTTATCCACGATTGTGAAACCAACCTGACTTCCGTCCTGCACAAAGGCGCGGATCT
>JBBQOA010000722.1:0-1966 GCA_038330465.1 Pyrinomonadales bacterium | reverse complement strand
GCTGAGCATCAGAAACGAACGGTCGCTTTCGTCGGCTTCGATAACAAACCAATCGCTTTTCCCGAGCCGCGCATTCGAGCCGAGCGTGTCAACGACGCCGCCGACAACCGTCGTCGGATCAAATCCCGCGTGTCCGAGAATCGTCGCGACCATCGAAGTCGTCGAAGTTTTTCCGTGCGTCCCGGCAATCGCAATTCCATACGGCTTCAGAGACATCAATTCGGCGAGCATTTCGGCGCGCGGAATGACCGGAATACTTTTTTGTTTGGCGATGACGACTTCCGGATTATCTTCTTTGACCGCCGACGAATAAACGACGACCTGCGCGTCGCCGACATTTTCCGCCGCGTGACCTTCGTTGATTTTGACGCCAAAAAGCGTTTCAAGCCGGTCGGTATTTTTCGATTTCTTTAGATCGGAACCCGAAACGACAAAGCCGAGATTGCATAAAACTTCGGCGATGCCGCTCATTCCGATGCCGCCGATGCCGATAAAATGGATATTTTTTACGTGTCTGAACATATTTCTCGATAAAAAATTAGAAATTAAAAATTAAAAATGTGATTGAATAAATTTTTAATTTTTAATTTTTAATTTTTAATTATTTTTTTCCTCCCAATTCTTCTATCAAATTGACTGTTACTTCCGCCGCGTCGCGGCGTGCCAGTTTTTTTGTTAATGTTTCCATCGCCGAAATTTTTTCGGGCTCATTTATCAAATCTAAAATTTCGTTCGCCAAAGATTCGCCGTTTAGATCCCGCTGCAAGATCATTTTCGCCGCGCCCGCCTTTTGCAATGCCTCGGCATTTTTGCGCTGATGATCGTCGGCGGCGGTCGGCAGCGGAATCATGATCGCGGCTTTGCCCGCCGCTGAAAGCTCCGCGCAGGTCGTTGCGCCCGCGCGGCAAATCACCAGATCGGCGGTCGCAAATTCGTCAACCATATTTAAAATGTATTGACGAATATCCGCGTCCGTGAAGGGCGACCGCGAATAAATTTCCTTAAGCTTTTCAAAATCGAATTCGCCGGTTTGATGCACGATCCGCAGTTTATCTGCCGGTAATTTTTCAAGCGCGTCGCCCATCGCATTATTGATCGCCCGCGCGCCCTGCGAACCACCGAAGATCAGCAGATTTATTTTTTCGCCGCGCGTTTTCGGCTCGATGTCAAAAAACTCTTTACGCACCGGATTACCCGTGACGATTCCTTTTTGCCCGAAAAACGGCAGCGCTTCGTCAAAGGTCAGCGCGGCTTTCGTGACAAACGGCGCGAGTCTTCGATTCGTAAAACCCGGCAGCGCGTTCGAATCCATAACGAGCGTCGGAACACGCATCAAACTCGCCGTTAACAAAACCGGTCCCGAAACATAACCGCCCGCGCCGACCGCCACATCGGGCTTAAAATCTTTGATCAAACGCCGCGCTTCAAGAAAACTTTTCGGCAGAATAAACAAACCTTTGAGTTTGCCAATAAATCCGACATTTTTCAAACCCGCGCTTTTGATTAATGAAAGCTGAAAGCCGTTAGCGGGCACGATCTTCGTTTCAAGCCCGCGCGCCGTCCCGACAAATAAAACTTCCGACTTTTCATCGCGCCGCATAATTTCCTTAGCGACGGCGATTCCCGGATAAATATGTCCGCCCGTTCCACCGGCGGCGATCAAAACTTTCATTTTCAATTTACAGCCAATCTTTTCGACTTGGGCTTCTTTTTGCGCCGCACGAAATTATTCGTTTCGACCGTTTTTTCCTTCGAGACAAAACCCGCGTATTGCGAAATATTCAGCAAGATCCCGACCGCAAAAAGGGTGATGACGATGCTTGAACCGCCGTAGGAAATGAACGGCAGCGGAATTCCTTTCGCCGGCAGGATCGAGATCACGACCGAAATATTAAAGAGCGCCTGCACGATCAAACCCGTGATCAGCCCGATTCCCAAAAGCATTCCGAACCGATCGGGCGCGAGC
>JBBQOA010000721.1:0-1977 GCA_038330465.1 Pyrinomonadales bacterium | reverse complement strand
GCGTGTCCGCCGCCGCCGTATTTTTCGCAGATTTCGGCGATGTTGTGAGTTCGCGGACGCGGCGCCCACGGATTCGAACCGACCGAGATCTTTGTGCGGAAACTGCTCTGCGTCAGCGAAACCGTGTAGGTCGTTTGCGGGTAAAAATAATACGGAATAAATTTATTGTAACCGTCGATTTTCGTGTCGGTCAGATCGAAACTGACGACGCCTTTGCGGTAAGTTGCGCGTTCTTTGATGAGTTCGACCGTTTTCCGGTGCTGTTCGAGAATCGGCGCGAGTTTTGCCTGAATTTCCGAACTTTCGAGAATTTCGTCCAAAGATTTTTCGGTTAAGGATTTGATGATGCGCTCGACAAATTTCGGATCTTTTTCGCCTTCGATGACCTGCATCAATTTGAGCGCGGACGAGCGCAGTTCGACGCATTGCGCGGGCGATTCATAAAGCGCGCCGTCAATGATATGCGCCCAATGAATGAGTTCGGCAAGCGATTCGTCTTCGAAATCGTAATTTTCTTTGGCGATGCGGGCGATAAATTCGCAGCACGATTTGCTGGTCGTGTCGAGGAATTTTTTGCCCGACGTATCGGCGAGAAAATTTTCTTCGTCCGCTTTCGACAAAAACGCCGATTGATGATGGTCAAACCACCACGTCAGGCGTTCATCGGGCGAATATTTAAAATCGACGATCGCGTTTTCGTCGCCGTCAAATTGATCTTCGTCAAAGGCATTGCCGGCGCGGTGCATTGTCGGCGTGTAGAAAATTTCGGCGTTCGGGTTGATCTTGGCGCGGTAGAATTTTGTAAAAAGTGCGGCTGACGAAACGCCGTCAAAACAATTTCCGTGATAAAGAATGCGAAGTTTCATAAATTTCCGGTTCGTCGCTTTGGACAAAACATTTTAGATTAGTTTTTCGCAAAAAATTCGTCAAGCGGAAACGCCCGATTTTGTTCAGGCGCGGGGCGGCGTATAATCAAAACAAACCCGAAACTATGAACACGGAAAATTATTTTGAGCGAATCGGCGTTGCCAAAAACGATATTTGGGTCAATACGGAAAGCCTGCGTTTTTTGCAGAAACAACATCTTTTGAACATTCCCTTCGAGAATCTCGACATTCATTGGAAACGCCCGATTTTGCTCGACACCGAAAAATTTTATCAAAAGATCGTCGAAGAAAAACGCGGCGGATTTTGTTATGAATTAAACGGTTTGTTTGGCAATTTGCTCAATCAGATCGGATTTTTGAGCAACTTGATCTCGGCGCGGGTCGCGACGTCAGGCGGCGATTTCAGCGCGGAATACGATCACATGGCGATCTTGACAAAAATTGCCGGCGAAGATTTTCTGGTCGATGTCGGCTTTGGAGATTTCGCCGCCGAACCTTTGAAATTTGTTTTGGACGTTGAGCAGCCGGATGAAAACGGCGTTTTTCTGATCAAAAAAAAAGACAGCGAATATTTTGAAGTCGTCAAAAAAGGCGGCGGCGAGTGGAAAAGCGAATATATTTTCAAAGATCTGCCGCGCGATCTCTCGGAATTTGCGGGAATGTGCGCGTTTCATCAAACGTCGCCCGAATCGCACTTTACGCGCGGAAAAATTTGTTCGCTGATGCTCGGCAGCGGACGTAAAACTTTGACCGACAAGAAGTTCATCGAAACCAAAAACGGCGTCAAAAGCGAAACGGAAATCGATTCCGAAGCGCAGTTCAATGAAATTCTGGCGCATGAATTTAGGATCGAAAAGAATTTTTAAAAACTCTTTATCTGTGGTTAAATTCTTCCAAAAAGTCTATAATTTCCCTTTCAAAAATTATGGCAAACTCAATTTCATATTCGGACGCAGGCGTTTCGATCGACAACGCAAATCTGGCGGTTGCAAAGATCAGAAACTTTGCGCGAAACACTTTTAACGAGCGAACCTTGACGGAGATCGGCAGTTTTGGCGGAATGTTTTCGGGCGCGTTTCCCGAAATGTCC
>JBBQOA010000720.1:0-1981 GCA_038330465.1 Pyrinomonadales bacterium | reverse complement strand
ATGGTTACGACAACGGAACGGCTGAATATTTTGAGAAACGCACCGAACCTGTTTTTGATTCGATCGGCGCGGCGATGATCGCGGCTGATCTCGCGATCTCGGGTTTGCTCGAACCGCGCCGCGCCGCACGAATGATCGAATTTAACACGGAAGACAAAAAATACCCGCATTTTAGGGAAACGATCGATACGCTTGTTTTGCGGATCTGGAAACAGCCGAAACCGGCGGACAATTATCAAGCCGCAATTTTAAGAGCCGAACAGAATCTGCTGGTCCAAAGATTGATGGATCTGACCGCGAATCCGGACGCGTCGCCGGAAGTTCGGGCAACTTCGAACGAAGCGCTATATCAATTAGGCGAAGCGTTAAAACGGGAACTAAAGATTAAAGCAGACGCCCAAAATCGATTGATTCAGCAGGACATCGAACGATTTTTAACGCGTCCCGACGCGCCGCGTCAACGTACGCCGGTCTTGCCGATTCCGCCGGGCGAACCGATCGGAAATTGAGATTTGGAATGATTTAAAATTTATCGAATGAATCGATTGGTCGATTAAGCAAGGCGTGTCATAAAGAAAAAGGTTGCAAACCGGAAAACCGAGTCAAAGCTTCAATGCGAGTTGGAAGCAAAAAATCACGCTTTTATTGCTCGGTCTCAAATTCCTGCGGTTTAATGTCTTTATGTTTCAAAACGTGATCGAGCATTTCGGTCATTTCCGCGCTGCGCGAGGCGAGCTGGGCGTCGTTTTGTTCCTGTGAACTCTTTAATTGATGATATTCATCGGCAATATGTAAAGCCGCCAAAATAGCGACTTTTAATGAATCGACTGTCAACGTTCCGGAAGATATCTCGCGCATTTTGCCGTCAACATATTCGGCAAGCCGCATAATATATTCATTATCGCCGTCGGACCGGATATTGTATGTTTGGTTATAAATCTCAACTCTGATTGATTGTTCGCCCACGTCCGTTTTACCTCTTGTTCCAATCATAAGTTTTATCTTCCCAATGCCTCAGCCACGTCAGGTTCGATAATGGTAATTGCATCGAGCATTGCCTCGACCTTTAATTGGATCGCGTCGCGTTCCGTTAATAAATCCTCGATTTTTTCTTCGAGCCGATTTTTTTCACCTAAAAGACTGCTCACTTCGTGGCGGAGCGAACGAAGTTCGTTTTCGAGTTTATCCTTTTCGTCGCGCATCTTTTTGACATTTTCGATTGTCAAATAGATTTTGTCTTCGAGATGCGAGAATTTTTCCATACCTGCAAGACCGTTCATTGCTTTCTCCAAGAATTTTGCTGTTATTGCGAATTGATTATGTTTATTTTTGCCGAAAACTTCAAGTATTTATTGAACTTTTTTTCAAAATCGCTGTTTTGCCGCAAATCTTTCTTCTGTTTTTTGCAAAATTCGGTTGTGAACAGTTTCAACTTCTTCTTCGATCAAAGTCCTCTCGTCGCTTCGATAAACCAACCGAACGGTGAGCGAACGTTCGTCATCCGCAATACCTTTGCCTTCGTAAACATCGACGAATTCGACCTTTTTCAAAAGCTCGAAACCCTCCGATTCGATCGATCGTTTGATGTCTGCAAAAGCAACCGAACGTTTGACGAGCAGCGAAACATCGCGCCCGACCGACGGATAAACAGATAAAGGTTGATATAAAACCGCCGGCTCTTTTTCAGCCAAAACTGTCTGCAGATCAATCTCGGCGACAAAAACCGGCTGCCGGAATTTATAACTTTGGGCGATCTCATCATTCAAACGCCCGATCGATCCGACCGCTTGACCGCTCAGCAGAATTTCCGCCGATTGACCCTGCCGAAGATGTTTGATGTCGGCTGCCGCAAATTCCAAATTCGGCGCGTTAGTTGCTCCTAGCGCATCTTCGAGCGCGCCTTTCGCGTCGTAAAAATCAAATTCGCGCACCGCTAAAGCCCGATTTTCAAAAACTTCGCTGCCCGTCAAAACGAGCGCGA
>JBBQOA010000719.1:0-1983 GCA_038330465.1 Pyrinomonadales bacterium | reverse complement strand
CTTTTTTCAAATTCGGAACTTCAATAAATTGTGAAGCCGAACCGACTTTTTCGGCTTGGGCATCACGAATCGCCACGCGAAACTGATACGCGCCCGGTTTTTTGATCGGCAGAGTAAAATAATAAACAAATCCGTCTTTCAAGATTTTTTTATACATTTCATCTTTAACGTTGAGCGTATAAGATTTGGCAATTTGGTCAACGACCGCGCCGTTGTCGCCGAAAATCACGGCTAAAACATCGAAAACCGCTTTTTTTGTGCCGTCCGCTTCGTCGGTAAATTTTAGATCCTTGGCGCTGATATGCAAGAGCGGTCGCACAAACGAGCCTTGTTTTATATCATTACCGAACAAAGTATTAAGCCGCAATGAAATGTCGTTAACGGAAAAAGGCGAACTCAAAGCATTTTGAATCTGCTGCGCCGGAGTTTGCTTAGTTGTCGTTTTGACCACGCTGCTTTCGGCAACATTAAAAAATCCGCTCCGGTAGCGAACGGTTAAATTTTTGTTTTTAACTTTAACGACGAGTTTGTTAAAACGTCTGGTTTTCGGGTCGAATGTATCGGAATCGGGTTCGTAGCCGATCAGATAATAGCTCTGGTCGTCAAGAATTTTGCGGACGCCGCCGCTGATGTCATTATTGTTAATGATCGGAAAACCGCCGGTTTGCTGGGCAAGATAAATTAAACCGTCCTGCGTATCAAGAAGTTCCGCGCTACGGTCGGAAAGCGCTTTCTGAATTCTTTGCGGATCGGCTGAAACATCGTCTTCCGCCGTAATACTTGTGGTCTGCAAGCCACGCGCATCGATCGTGTAAAAAACGATCGAAGCCCGATTTGCCGTATCGACCAATTGACGCAGAAAATCGAGGACCGTTCCGCCATTTGAAAATCCTTGTTCGTCGCGCTGTAGAATTTTAAAGCCGTCGCTGAACAAGATCACCGATTTGCGTCCCGGCAATTCCTTCATTCCGGTGACGATATAGCGAAGCGCGCCGAGCGTGCCGGTCGCAAAATAGGCGCCTTGAAAATCGTCAAAAGCGTTCGCGGAATTTTCACGCGCCGCTTTGTCTTCTTCGCTTTCGTCTTCGGGAACAATCGTATCGTTGTCGCGGATCGGTGCAAAGGCGCCGATATTTCCGCGCCCGAGCGGGTTCCAGACGACCTTTTCGATCGCCGCGTAGAGCTGCCGCCGGTCGGAAGTAAATTGCTGAAGCGCGCCGATGCCCGCGCCCGTCCGGATGATCGCGACCAGATCGCCATCCTGCATTTGCTCGTCAACAAACTTTTTCAAAGCGCGGCGCACATAATACGCGCTTTGAAACGAAAGCGACAGATCATCGACGACCAGCGCGAAAGTTCTTTTGATCTGTTCGGCTCTGAGTTCGGCTGGCGGAATCGGAACGGAAATTTTATCATCCGTTTTTTTAACGATTTCGGTTTTTTCTTTGACGCTTGAAATAAACGATAAATTCGAGATTTTTTGCTTTTCGCCGTTTTCGTAAATTTCAAAATCCTCGGACTTCAAATTCGGCACGATATTGCCTTTTGAATCGGTCACGGTGACATCGATCTGAATCAGATTCGTCGAAATTTTAACAACGTCGTCATCGCTCGGCGGAGTCGGTTGCGGCGTTTGCGAAGCCGCCGACAAAGAATGGACAAAAACCAAAACAGACGCGAGAATAATTTTTTTCATTTGCTGTTTCCTCAAATTCAAACGAATTCAATTTCAAATTCCGGTTTTCCCATCGAATATTTCAAGGTATCTTGAGATATTTAAATTTTAGGAAATTTGTATTTTCTTTGTTATGATATAACGAAAAGCACTTGCCTCAAAAGGTTTTTCAGCGTTTGCGGCAGGACAAAGTTCCTCAAACAATTCGCATCAAATTTTCGGAGTTTCATAAAATGTCAAAATTCAAATTTTACCGCGTCGATTTTCATTCATTCATAATTTTTACGTTTCTTTCTTTCGCGCTTTTA
>JBBQOA010000718.1:0-1996 GCA_038330465.1 Pyrinomonadales bacterium | reverse complement strand
GAACGACACGCAGGAATCGATCCTGCACGACATCGAGATCATCAAAAAAGAATTGCCCGTCGATCTGCTCGAATTTTTTTATCTGACGCCGCTGCCCGGTTCAGCCGATCATAAAAAACTGCACGAAAACGGCGTCGCGATGGACGCGGATCTGAACAAATACGATCTCAATCACGCCGTCACCGCGCACGCGCAAATGTCCAAGGAAAATTGGGAAGAAACCTATTACAAAGCGTGGAAAACTTATTACACGGACGCACATATCGAAACGATTTTAAGACGTGCGATCGCGACCGGCACGAGTCCGGGCAAGACGATGTTTTTTATCACCTGGTTTAACGGCTGCATCGACATTGAAGGAATTCACCCGCTCGAAGGCGGCTTCCTGCGCCGCAAACATCGCACATCGCGCCGTTCGGGATTACCGCTCGAAAATCCTTTTCTTTTTTATCCGAAAATCTTTCTCGAAACTTTGTCGAAACAATTTCGCTGGATTTCGCTTTACACGCGTCTGCGTCTAATCTACCGAAAAGTGCGCAAAGACCCGAAAAAACTCGAATATATGGATTTGTCGTTAGAACCTGTAATGGAAAACGAAACCGAAACCCGCGAGCTTTTTCAATCGGAAGCGGCGCTTGAATTTCTCGACAAAGTTCACCGCATCGAAAAAGCGCGGCACAGCGAAACAGTTTGAATTTGGAATAGTTCGCGAATTTGCCCAAGCGATGAGTCGGCGATGACAACGCATCATTCTTACAAACAATAAAAGTTCGATCGCCTGATACTTTTAAAATTGAAATTTCGCGTTGAAGATTGAGGGAACATCTTATTTTGGAGGGTTTTTAATATGGCAATAACAGAAATAGCTCCCGATTTTTACAGAATTTCGACTTTCATTCCCGACATTAATTTGCAGTTTAATCAATTTCTTGTCAAAGACGACGAACCGCTTTTGTTTCATACCGGAATGAGGGGACTTTTTCCGGTCGTGCGCGAGGAAGTTACCAAGATCATTGATCCGGCAAAGATTCGCTGGATCGGTTTCAGCCATTTTGAATCGGACGAATGTGGCGCGCTCAATGATTGGCTCGAAATCGCACCGCAAGCCGCGCCGGTTTGCAGTCTGGTCGGCGCAATGGTCAGCGTCAACGATTTTTCAAAGCGTCCGGCGCGCGCAATGACGGACGGCGAAATTCTCGAAACTGGCAAATATAAATTCCGTTTTCTGCACACGCCGCACGTTCCGCATTGCTGGGAAGCTGGAATGATGTTTGAGGAAACGAACAAAACATTGCTTTGCTCGGATTTGTTCACGCATTTCGGCGATGTTGAATCTTTAACGTCATCCGATATTGTCGGGCGATTTAAGCAGGATTTGATCAACGGCGAACAGGGTCCGCTTGCCCAAGCTTATCCGTATTCCGCCAAAACGGCTGAACAGCTAAAAAGAATCGCCGCGCTCGAACCGAAAACGCTGGCGGTGATGCACGGTTCGTCATTTTCCGGCAACGGCAGACTGGCGATCAATGATCTGGCGGCGGCAATGCGCGAAGTTCTCGGAAGTTAAGCCAATTTATGGCTGATAATGCCGCTCGTTGAAGAATTATTAAGCAACGGGCGGCTGATCTTTAGAATGATCTTCGCGTCCAACCAAAAATAAATACGAATCCATCGCGATTCCGGTCGAAACACCGGTCACGATGCTGACCCACACGGACAATTTCGCATCAAAAAAGTCCGGCATAGCGAAACGGTTTGAGTTTCATTTATTAAAACTTCAGGGCTTTCAAAAAACAACCGAAATTTCACAAGTTTGGTAAATTGACAACGTTAATAAATAGGCATACATTCGAGTTTGAAGCGAGTCCGGCTAACTCTTTTTTCAGTCTGTCTGGAATTAACCAGATTTCCTGACCATCCAGCTTTTTTCTGAAAAGGAGTATTTTTAATGAAACGGACTATTTTCTCGATACTGTTTGTCATCATCCTGACCGCT
>JBBQOA010000717.1:0-2015 GCA_038330465.1 Pyrinomonadales bacterium | reverse complement strand
AATCAAACCGTCGTTGTCCGCGACGGCATCATTTTTGAAATCGGCGACGCAAAAAAAGTAAAAGTTTCGAAAGACGCGTTGAAAGTTGACGGGAAAGGAAAGTTTTTGATTCCCGGACTCGTTGATATGCACGCGCATCTGCTTTCGGACGAAGAACTGCCCGACGCGCTCGCGCCCGACGAATTGAAAATCATGCTCGCCAATGGCGTGACGACGATTCGTTTGATGATCGGCACGCCCGAACATTTGATTTTAAGAAAACGATCGGCAAATCAGGAAATTATCGCGCCGACGATTTACGCCGCGAGTCCGCAGTTTTCGGGCAGAAGTTTCGGCGACATTTTCAACGGTTATGTCGTGACGAACGCCGAAGAGGCGCGTCAATCGGTGCGCCGGGCAAAAGCCGACGGCTACGATTTTATCAAATTGACTTTCTTTATCACCCGCGCCGTTTATGATGCTGTAATTGACGAAGCCGCCAAACAAAATATCCGCGTCATCGGTCACGTCGATCGCCAGGTCGGTTTGCGGCGGGCGTTTGAAGCGCGGCAGCAGATCGAGCATCTCGACGGTTATTTTGAAGCGCTGATTCCGCCGAATTCCGACCTAAAAGGTTCGACTTCGGGCGTTTACATCTGGCGTCCCGAAGCCTGGGAAAGTCTCGATGTTTTGGACGCGAGCCGAATTCCCGAACTTGCCAAACAATCGGTCGCGGCAAATCCGTTTTCGTGTCCGACGCTTACGTTTTTGAAATCGTCGTTCGGCACCGGCGCATCGGACGCGGAAGTCAAGGCGCGCCCGGGTTACCGTTTTTACCCGCCGAAGATCCGCGAAGAACTCGACGAACCGCGTCATATTTTCTGGAAAGATCCGCCGTCCGCCGAACGACGCGCAAAATATGTCGATTACCGCAACCGCATCACGAAAGCGCTCTGGGACGCGGGCGGCAAGATTCTCGCAGGTTCGGATTCGCCCGATTGGCTGCTGCTTTACGGTTTTACGCTTCACACGGAAATGAAAAATCTGACCGAAGCCGGACTTTCAAACTATGCCGCGCTCGAAGCCGCAACGCGCAATCCCGCGCTCTTTTTCGGGACGATCGATCAAACCGGAACAATCGAAAAAGGGAAAAAAGCCGACCTTGTTTTGCTCGATGCGAATCCGCTCGAAAATATTTCAAACACCGAGCGGCGTTCGGGCGTAATAATCAAAGGCAAATATTACACACAAACCGAATTAAACAGATGGCTTGACGAAATCGCCGATAGATTTCAGAAAGTAACTGTCGAACCCACCAAATAAAGGAGTTGGATAATTATGAGAAAAGTTTTATTCGTTTCGATGATTTTGCTGATAATCACCGGACAAATTCTGGCGCAAAATTCGGCAAAACAGGCAAAAGCCGTCGAAGCGATCGAAAAACTTGGCGGAAAGGTCGAATACGATGCGGCAGCCAAAACAGTTATTAAAATTGATCTGCACGATACGAAGATCACCGATTCGGATTTAAAGAATCTCGAAGTGTTCAGTGAGCTTCAATCGCTCGATCTGCGGATCACAACGATCGGCGACTGCGGCGCGGCGCATCTCAAAAACTTGAAAAAACTGACCTTTTTGAATCTGTTTCGGACAAATCTATCGGACCAAGGTTTGGCAAAATTAAAGAATCTGACCAATCTCGAAACGCTGCTGATCGGCAGAACGAAGATCACCGACGCCGGTCTGAAAAGCTTAAAAAACCTCTCGAAGTTAAATCGTCTGAGCCTTTTTCGGACCGGAATTTCTGATGCCGGTCTGAAACATCTCGAAAAACTGACGGCGCTTGAAAGTCTGCTGCTCGGCGGCTCGAAAGTCACCGAAGAAGGAATGAGATCGCTCCAAAAAGTTTTGCCCAAAATCAGTTTTACCGAACAAACATAGGAGAAATGAATGAAATATTTTTTGCGTTTTCTGTTGATCTTACCGATCTTTTGCGCGGCGGCGGCGGCTCAAACACAAAACCAACCCGACACCAA
>JBBQOA010000716.1:0-2025 GCA_038330465.1 Pyrinomonadales bacterium | reverse complement strand
AAGTCTGCGTGGTTGATAATAATTCGAGCGATTCGACGGTCGAGATCGTCAAAAAAGAATTTCCGTTCGTCAAATTGACCGCCAATGCCGACAACAAAGGATTTGCCGTAGCGAATAATCAGGCGATCTTAAGATCCGAATCCGATTATGTTCTACTGCTCAATCCCGATACATTTGCGACCGCAGATGACCTTGCAAAAGCGCTCGAAATCATCGAAGGCAATCAGCAAATGGGAATGCTCGGCATCAAACTCGGCAATTCGGACGGCAGTTTGCAGACAACCTGTTTTCATTTCCCGACACTTCGAAAAAATTTTATCGATACTTTCGGTTTATACAGGCTATATTCAAAGGAAAAAAACGCGGAGATTTTTGCGGGCGAGTTTTTCGATCATCAGACGGCGCGCAAAGTCGATTGGATCAAAGGCGCATTTATGCTCGTCAGGCGCGAAGTGATCGAAAAAGCGGGCGCCGTGCCGGAAGATTACTTTATGTTTGCCGAAGACCTCGATTTCTGCTGGCAGACGGCTCAGAGCGGTTACGAAATATGGTTTTCGCCCGAAGTTTCGATCACTCATAAATCGAACAAAAGCGCCGGACAACTTCCTTCGAGATGGCGCGTCGAACGAACGACTTTGAGCAAATATCTTTTCTGTTTGAAAAATTTCGTTTGGTTTTCGGCGCGTTTGATTCAGCTGACGGATCTTGTCGGCGTTAATTACAAGATCTTGCGCCAAAGCTTGAGGAAAGCAGATTCGCAAGATATAAAAGAATGGAAGATGGCGCGGCGCGAGATTTTCAAGTCGTTATGGATGAGCCGCCGCCGAATTGCCGCAAAATTACAAGAAAGATAATAAGCAGAGCTTTTCTCTCAAAACACAAAATCTTACAAATTTGACCTTTCAGCGTGTGATAAGCAAAAATAATTTTGGTATTATTTTTAGTTTAGTTTAATTATCTAAAAGGAAATCAATTATGTCAGAAAGAAAAGAAGCAGTAATAATCAGCGCGACGCGAACACCGACCGGCAAGTTCCAAGGTCTTTTGAAACCGTTTTCAGCCACGGATCTCGGCGCGATCGTCGTCCGTGAAGCGGTCAAACGCGCCGGAATTGCACCCGAAGATGTCGATGAAGTAATCATGGGCTGCGTCGTTCAAGCCGGACTCGGACAAGCACCGGCACGGCAAGCGGCATTGAAAGCCGGACTTCCGCCGGAAGTTTCGGCATTGACGATCAATATGGTTTGCGGTTCGGGTTTGCGGGCGGTCAGTCTCGCCGCGCAGGCGATCGCGCTCGGCGATGCCGAATTTGTCGTCGCGGGCGGGATGGAATCGATGTCAAATATTCCATACGCGCTGCAAACAGCACGCGACGGTTTTCGGATGGGCAATCAGCAAGTGACCGATCTTTTGATCCACGACGGTTTGTGGTGTCCGTTTGAAAATTGGCATATGGGCAACACGGGCGAAGTCGTCGCCGACAAACATCAGATCACTCGCGAGACGCAGGATGAATTTGCCTATAATTCACATCGCAAAGCCAACGAAGCGCGTGAAAAAGGGTATTTCAAAGACGAGATCGTCCCGCTCGAAATACCGCAACGGAAAGGTGAGCCGATCATTCTCGATTACGATGAACCGGTCCGCCCCGATACGTCGGTCGAATCGCTCGCGAAACTGAAACCCGCCTTCAAAAAAGACGGCGGAACCGTGACGGCGGGCAATGCGCCGGGCGTCAATGACGGCGCTTCGGCGGTTGTCGTGACGTCAGCCGAAAAAGCTTTGGAGCTCGGCATCAAGCCGCTCGCCCGCATCGTTTCATACGCAACTTCCGGAATCGAACCGAAATTGATCATGCTCGCGCCGGTCGAAGGCATTCGCAAAGCCGTCAAGAAAGCCGGTTGGGAATTGTCCGATGTCGAACTTTTTGAACTCAACGAGGCATTTTCGGTACAGGCGCTCGGCGTTATGAAAGAACTCGGCATTAATCCAGATCTGGTCAATGTCAACGGCGGAGCGGTCGCG
>JBBQOA010000715.1:0-2032 GCA_038330465.1 Pyrinomonadales bacterium | reverse complement strand
TCCGCAGGAAGTCACGTTTTTTACCGACGAAAAAACAAATCCGCCGGTTTTTGTCGGCGTTTTGATGGACACATCGCCTTCGACGGCGGGAAAAATGCAGTTTTCAAAACGGGCGGCGAGCGATTTTCTCTACACGGTCGTGCGGCTTCGCAAAGATAAAGCCGCGTTTATGACATTTGACCACGAAGTTAATCTGATCCAGGATTTTACGGACAAACTCGACCTTTTGGACAAAGCCGTCGATAAAGTCAAAAAGGTCGGCTCGCAAACCGCGCTCTACGATGCGATCTATGAATTTTCCGATGAAAAACTGCGAACCGCGCCGGGCAGACGCGTGATCGTCGTTATTACGGACGGCGACGATACATTCAGCCGCGCCGATTTAAATGACGCGATCGATATTGCCCAGCGAACCGAAACGACCATTTTTGCCATCTCTACAAAGGAAGGTTTCCTCGGCGCGGTGCCGGGCGTCGAAGTCGGAACAGTTAAAGATAAAGGCGATAAGTATTTAGAGCGTTTATGCGAAGAGACCGGCGGCGAAGCGTTTTTTACGGGCGATATTTATGCGCTCGAAAAATCCTTTACAAAAATCAGCGAGGAACTTCGGTCGCAATATATCATCACCTATAAACCGGCAAATCAAGAATATGACGGTCGCAAACGCAAGATCGAGGTTCAGTTTAAGACCAAGGATAACGCGGATAAATACAAAATTCGCAGTAAAACGGAATATCGGTCGGTGCGCGATACTTTGAAATAGGTTTTTAGGAGTTGTCAAAAAAAATGAATTGGAAAAGTAAATTTTTAGTTTTAGCGGTCGGTGTGTTTCTGCTCGGCGGCGCGTTTTTTAGTCAAAATTCGTCGCACGCCCAGCAACAGGTGACGCCCGCTCCGACCGCGACGCCAACTCCGGAAATTGAGGAAGACAACGAAGTTCTCAAGATCGACACGGAAGTCGTCAACGTGCTTTTTACCGCGCAGGACAAAAATCGACGTCTTTTGACCGATCTGAAAAAAGAAGATATTCGCCTGCTCGAAGATGGAAAAGAGCAGGAGATCACGGCATTCGGACGCCAGGTTGATCTGCCGTTGAGTCTCGCGATCCTGATCGACACGAGCGCCTCGCAGGAACGCACGCTGCCCGAAGAAAAAGCGGCGGCAAAATCATTTATCGAATCGGTCGTGCGACCGGCAAAAGACGAAGTTTCGGTCATTTCATTTACGGGCGACGCGACGCTCGAACAAGGAATGACGAACAATGTCGCACGGCTTCAGCGGGCGATCGACCGCGTGCAGTTTGTGCCGCCTTCGGGTTATGTCGGCGGCGGCGTCGTCGTCGGAACTCCGCCGATCTCGGGCAAAAATCAAATGACGCAGGGTTCGACCGCGATCTGGGATGCGATTTTGGTGACCTCCGACGAGGTTTTAGGACCGGCGCCCGAAAAAACGCGCCGCGCGATCATTCTTTTGACCGACGGCATCGATACATTCAGCCGTAAAAAGCTCGATGACGCCGTCCAATCGGCGATCAAAGCGGAAGCCGTCATTTATTCGATCGGCATCGGCGACAATTTTTACGACGGCGTTGACGAAGGCGTGCTCAGAAAAATTTCCGAACGAACCGGCGGACGCGCCTTTTTCCCGCGTGACGAATCGGAACTTCGCAAAGCTTTTTCGCAGATCCAGATCGAAATGCGTTCGCAGTATCTGGTCGCATATGAACCGGTCAATCAAAAACGTGACGGTTCATTCCGAACCATTGAAATTCAGCTGGCGAACAGCGAATTGCAAAAACAAAAAGTCACGCTGACGCACCGCAAAGGCTATTTTGCCAAGACGGAAAAGACGGAAAAGAAATAGATAGTTCATCAAAAACGATCGAAAACACCGCCCGAATAAATCGGCGCGGTGTTTTTTTTCGCCAACTTCTGCTATATTTCACGCTAAATTCGACTTTTCGGCGAATCCGTTTGAAATTATCGGGCGAATTGTAAATTTGTTATGGCTGATTATGAATTTGTTACTGTTT
>JBBQOA010000714.1:0-2048 GCA_038330465.1 Pyrinomonadales bacterium | reverse complement strand
TGTATATTGAAAACCGCCGCCGCGTGTTTTTCGGTTTCACGCGATATAAAATAATACGAACTCATCTAAACGCCGAGCGGCAAAATGGCGACGGGTTTGATGACGACCTGAAAAACCTGTCGATAAACGCCGACCTGTTCCTGCGTCAAAAAACGAACGATCAGCAGCGGCAGCAAAAAGCTGAACGCAAAGCCGACGACTTTTGCGAACAAAAGCCACGCGCTTTGCGATTTCAGCGATGGTGTTTTGGAAATTTCTGCCACGTTTGTTTTTTTACGATTTTTGCGGGGCGATAAATGTATATTCCGCCGGACGGAATTTTTTGAAGAGACTCAATGTTAGTTTCGGCGAGATTTTCAGCAAGGTCATCAGCACAAACAGTTTTGGTTTGCGAAAATATTTGTTTGCCTTGGCGATGTGCGCCTGTGCTTCGGCAAAATCGCCTCTCGTCAGGCTGAATTTTCCTTGTTCGAGTTCGTATTCGGCTTCATAGACGAGCATTTGATTGTCCCAGGCAAACTTTTCGCGCTCGTTCAAGCCGTATTTTTCAAAAATTACGAGCAAGGCGCGAATGTTTCGATGCGACCTTTCGACATTCGTGCCCGAAAGACTGTTCAAACGAACGCGGTATTTGACCAGCACGCCGGTTTGATAACCGATATTCGCGCCGTTTTTGGCAAGCCGATACCAGAGATCGAAATCCTGCATTCGCGGCAGTTTGGTGTCGAACATATTGACACGCATTACCCAATTTTTCTTTAACATCGTCCCCGAAGTTATCACATTGCACTGCGCGCTGATCAGACTTGTCGTATTTACTTCACCCGTTGACGGTGAAGTTTTTGTGTATTTTTCGCCTTCGAAAAGCGGTTCGCCAAAAAGTTCGGCGTCGCAATAGACCATATCGAGATTATTTTTTTCCAAAAACTCGACTTGCGACAATAGAAAATCCGGCAGCCAAATATCATCGCCGTCAAGAAATGCCAGATATTCGCCGCGCGCCAGACAAATCGCCGTGTTGCGTGCCTGCGACGCACCCAAGTTTTTCTGTTCGGCGTAAATAATACGTTCAAAATACGGCGTGAGCGCGACTTCGAGGTCGTTCGTATCATTTGAGCCGTCGTTGATGAGAATCACTTCAAAATTATTGTAGGTTTGGGCAAAAACCGAATCGAGCGTTTCTTTGACAAACTCCGCGATGTTGAAAGCCGGAATGATGACACTGACTTTCGGCGTTTTGATGACCTGTTTGCCGATCAGAACTTTTTTGGTTCTTAAATTTATTTGCGGGCAGTCGGCGTATTTTTCTTCAGTGTAAGCTTTCATACTGTTTGATTAAAAGTCGAAACGGACTCGCGTTCCTCATTTTTTTCGCGGATCGGCTCCCAATTCGCATAGCGTTCGCCGCGCAGAAACTTGTAAAAACCGAACACGGAAGCCAGATTCGCGAGCACAAAATAATGCGGAATCGCAAAAAGACCGATGTTTCCACTTATTTTTTCGATCAGCCAGCCAAGCGCCGCCAAAAAATAAAAAGCGATCTGAAGCAGAAAAATTATTTCAAAAAGCGGTGCAGAGCGCATTGAAATTGCTGCCGAAACCAAACTCAAAAACAAAAACAAAGGCACGGCGTAGCGCAGAACTTTGTGCGAAAAAAGTTCGACCGCGTAAAATCCGCTGCGCGCGGGATTGAGCATTTTGCGGTTCCGCCATAAATCTGTAAAGGTTTGCGAAATAACGCGCACGCGCATTTTCATTTCCTTGTCCGTCTGCCGGTTGGTTTCTTCGGTGCAGATCGCATTCGGTTCGTAAACCGAGCGCAAACCTTGTTCGTAAACAATCGTACAGATCAAAAAATCACTGCAGGCTTCCGCATACATCGGACGATACGCCGATTTGCGAACCGCGTAAAGACAACCCGACGCGCCGATCAGCGAACACGCGCGGCTTTCCGATTCTTTCAAAAAAGTTTCGTAATTCCAGTAGCTTTTCGCGCCCTTGCCGACATTCGACGCGGAATTATCGACATAAATCAATTTTCCGGCGAC
>JBBQOA010000713.1:0-2057 GCA_038330465.1 Pyrinomonadales bacterium | reverse complement strand
GAATCACGTTGACGCCGACAAAAGCGGTTGTTTGTGATTGCGCGAAGATCGAAAACGCGCCGAAAAGCAAAGCCAAAAATAAAGCGCAAAAGTTTTTCATAAATATTTTTTAGCCGCAAATTTTCGTGGCTAATATTTAATTGCCGTTTAATTGCAAAGGTTTATCAACATTCGGACGCGTCGGGCGATTGGCAAGCTCCCAACCGGTCGCAAAGATCGTTCGTGCGATTTTTTCCATATTGGCGAAATCGATCTTTTCGATCGAATCCGACGGCTGATGATAATCGGCGTGGTTGCCGTCCATATAGAAAATGATCGGCACGCCTTTGCGCGCATAATTGAAATGATCCGAGCGATAGAAAAATTGTTCGGGATCTTTCGGATCGTCGTATTTGAAGTTAAAACTCATATTCAAAAATGCTTTATTGGTCGCGTCGCTCAAATCGCCGAGCTCGGTGCTCATCATCCGCGAACCGATTAGAAAAACCTCGCCTTGTTTCGGCAGCAGTTTGTTGGTCGGATTTTCGTCGCCCGCTTGCTGGGCGCGACCGATCATATCGATATTGAGTTCGGTGATGATCGAGCCGATCGGAACGGTCGGATTATCAGTGAAATACTGGCTGCCCCACAAACCTTTTTCCTCGCCCGCATGCCAGATAAAAAGCATCGAGCGTTTCGGGCGCACCGCGCCTTTCGCAAAGGCTTCGGCGATCGAAAGCACCGAGACCGTTCCCGAACCGTCGTCGTCGGCGCCGTTCCAGATCTTATCGTCGCCGTTGGCAAACGGGTTCATGCCGACGTGGTCGTAATGTGCGCCGATCGCGACGTATTCGTTTTTCAAAACCGGATCGCTGCCTTCCAAAATTCCGACGACATTCTGCGAATGGGTTTCTTCGGTTTTGACAGCAACCGAAAGAGCGATTTTCTTGGTCGGTTTCAAATCGAAAGAAGCAATAAAATCTTCCTTTTCGGCGCTTGTATAAACGGCTGAACCGTTAAATTTTTCGCCTTGAAAAAGCGCGGCGACAAAGCGCGGCGTGGCGGAAATAACGGGAATCGTGATCGTTGAAGGTTTGCCGAATTCCAATCCGCCTTTTTCGGTCTGGTTATATTTGGCGCTTTGCCAATTTGCGAGGATGCCGAAAGTTGCAAAGCTAATGACCGCTTTGGCGCCGTGCATCTGCGCATAAAGCGGCGGCGAAATCCAATCTTCGCCGGCTTTTCCCTGCAAATCGGCAAACGTGACGCCTTTCGGCAAGCTGTTGACGACGACGACGATCTTGTCTTTGACGTCAATGCCCTGATACGGATCGATATTTTTTGCCTTGACGACCCAACCGTGGCTCGCATAAACAATATTGCTCGCCGGAATATCCGCCGCGACAAAGTTTGACAAAAAATCTTCGCCGTAAGTAAAAGTTTGATTATTTAATTGAAGCCGGGTTCCGGTTGCGTCGATCTTATGGCGTTTGAGCGGGAATTTTTGAAAATAACTGCCGTCATCGCCCGCCGGTTTGATGCCCCAACTTCTTAAATGATCGGCAATGAACATCGCCGCGATGTCGAGTCCGCGCGATGGTGTGTCGCGCCCTTCGAGTTCGTCCGACGCGATAAATTCCAGATAATTTCTGAGCTGCTCTGCCGTGATGCCGTCCGTGTTACCGAATCGGGCGGCAGTCGAAACGGCGGCGCTCGAATTCGTTTTAGTGTTTTTAGGTTTTGTTTGCGCGGTCGCGGGAACGCCCGCGAGAATGAATAAAAGTAGAATTAATGCCAAAAATTTTCTCATCGTTTTCCTCTTTGAATTTTTTTCGGTTCGGGCTTGAAAAGATTCGGCGTGTGAATCTGGCGAATGATTATCAAACATGACGATCATTAAAAAAGCATCGATCGATTTGCTTTAACCCGTCCGTTTCGGGCGCGCCTTGCCGTTTCCTGACCCGCAGTTGTCAGATTTAAAACTTACAAATTACAACCGGAATGAATATTATCGAAAATCATTTGGACGGGCGCGAGCGGCAATCGTGTGTGCAAGCGTTCCGTCCTGTTTTCTTCCA
>JBBQOA010000712.1:0-2066 GCA_038330465.1 Pyrinomonadales bacterium | reverse complement strand
TGAGCATCGTCAAACCCAAAAGCAGCTGCGAAGATCGGCACGTCGCCGGCACGATATATTGAAAAACCGTGCGCTCGTTCGAAGTTTCGGGCGAACCCAGTTCAAGCGGGACGGCTTTTTCGATCGAAATATGTTTCGTTTCAAACGCTGCGTGCGCGGGCGTCGACGCGAGATAGAATTTTGCCGGATTTTCCGCGCTCAATGATTCAAACGCGACATCGGCGCTGCCCATCGGAATATACAAACCGTCTTTCGGCGCGAGTTCATACTTTTCGCCATCAACGGTGATAATGCCTGCGCCGCCGCCGACATTGACCGCGCCGAGCTCGCGCCGTTCGAGAAACGGTTTATCTTTTGCCGACGCCGGTTCTTGCTGCAAGGGAAGTGAAACGGCTTTGGTGACGGGCGCCGCGCCGCCGATCACGAAACGCTCGTAATGCAGGTAATTAAGACGAATCTCGTCCGCGACAAAGAGTTCGCGCAAAAGATAATTTTCACGAAGTTTTTCGTTCGTGACGCCGTCGATAAAATCGGGATGCGTTGCGTAATAAGTTTTTTGATACATATTTAATTCCTCTCGTAAAGATGAAGAAATGGGACGCGGATGAACGCGGATTTAGCGGATTTTCGCGGTTTATTTAAAGTCAATTTATTGATCCGCGTCCCATTTCTTTGTTTTCAAACTATAAATTATCGAATCCGTCGATCGCCGTCAAAACTCAATAAAGCAGCGAATCTTCGTCGTCAACCCGCAATTTCGGGATTGCCGAGGCGAGCGCGCTGAATTTTTCGTCGGCGAATTTTCGGCTTGCGCGGCGAATCAGCGGAAACAATTTTTCGGGTTCGAGCGGTTCGATCTGCTCAAATGTCCATTTCTTTTTGGCGTCGAGAAAAGGCGCTAAAAACTCGATCGCGCGGCGGATGCTGCGTCCGTCAGCGGTTTGAAAATTCCAGAGATCGACGCCCGCGCTGTCGCCTAAGTCGGCGAGCGCCACGAATCCGTCAAGATTCATCGCGCTGTAACTCCACGACTTAGTGCGGACGAGTTCGAGCGGCTGCCGACCGTCGGGTTCGATCTGTTTGGCGAGACGTTTTTGTTTGGCGGTTTCGAGAACATTTTTGGCAAAATCCGGGTTTCCGGCAAAAAGTGCGAAGTCGGCGACCTGCACGTCATAAAATGTTCCGTGATTATTTTTCGCGGCGGCTTCGTCAAGTCCGTTTTTGCTCGTCGTGAGCCATTTCAGATAATCGCCGAACCACGCTTCGACGCCTTTTTGATCGGCTTTCGTCCACGCTTTTGCGCCGTCCAAAAGTCCGACCGCATCGACGACGCGCGTCAATCCGCGCGTTTCGATGATGCCGATCCCGCGTCCCGTATTTTGTCCGGGAATCGCCTGCGCGAATTCGAGATTCGGGTTCATTTTCGTCTTTGCGTCCAAAAACCACATCCGCAGGATTTCCGCCGCTTTTGCCGCGTATTCCGGCTTGTTCGTAAAATAATAGGCGAGCGCGAGGTGTTCGACCGCGTCTTCCATTTTGTCGAGTAGTTCATGGTCGGGAAATCTTTTGATCTCAGGATTTCGTTCGCCGTCTTTGCGAATATAAGGCAAGCCGGTCGGGGTCGCCGGATTTCGCCAAAAATACGGAGCCTGACTCATATAGTCGTGCCGATCACCGCTCGGCGGATCGGCTTGCTTCGTAATGATCGAAAGAACCTCTGTTTTCAATGCCTGCTTCGCCTCACTTTCGAGTTTGGCAATCGCCGTTTTAAACGAAGAATCGCTTGATTTCGCATCACTAATTTTCGTTTTACGTTCCTCTAAAATCTGCGGGTTCAAGATAAAAACACGCGGCTTTTGGGCGGCAATCGCCTGCCCGCAAACAATCAGCAAAACCATCGCGACAACTGATTTGATAAGTTTTTTGTTTTCCACAATTTTACTTTTCCAGAAAATCTTCCCGAATCGGCGAAAAAATATCAATTAGAATCACTTCTTCATCGAGCATTGTCGCGCCGTGCCGATTGTCGGGCGGAAAATGCAAAACGTCGCCCGCCGAAACGATGC
>JBBQOA010000711.1:0-2072 GCA_038330465.1 Pyrinomonadales bacterium | reverse complement strand
CGTCGCCATCTATAAAAACCTCAAATTTTATTGCGCTTATTTTGAGGAGCGAGTCAGAGCAAAAGCCTTTCGCTCCGACTCGCTCCTTATTTTATAAACACACTAACTAATGTCATAGGCGAATTTTTCGCCGTCGCCGACCGAAACGTGAACTTTCTTGATTCCTTCACCAGTTGCCATTCGCGATAAAACTTCGCCTGACATTTCCGGTAAAAGCGTTCCGGTCAAAATGTTGTAAACGTTACGCGCGCCGCTGTCAACGTCGGTGCATCGCTTCGCCACAGTGTCTATGACGGAATCATCGTAAGAAAATTGCGCTCCGTGATTGTCCATAATGCGATTTTTGATTTTGCCGAGCTGCAATCTGATGATAAGGCGCAAAATATCATCAGAAATCGGATAAAACGGAACTGTTACCATTCTGCCCAAAAGCGCGGGTTTAAAGGCTTTGACGAGTTCCGGTCTAATGGCTTCGACCAATCCGTCAGGTTCGGGTTTTGTATCGGGGTCGGCGCAGAGTTTCATGATCGTATCGGTGCCGACGTTGGAGGTCAGCAAAATAATACAGTTTTTGAAATCAATTTCGCGCCCTTCGCAGTCTTCCAAAACACCTTTATCGAAAACCTGGAAAAATAATTCCATCACATCCGAATGCGCTTTTTCGACTTCGTCAAGCAAAACAACCGAATAAGGTTTGCGGCGCACCGCTTCCGTTAAAACGCCGCCTTCACCGTAGCCGACATATCCCGGAGGCGAGCCTTTGAGCGACGAAACCGTGTGTGCTTCCTGATATTCGCTCATATTGATCGAGATCAAATTGCGTTCGCCGCCATAAAGCGAATCGGCAAGTGCGAGCGCCGTTTCGGTCTTACCGACGCCCGAAGTTCCGACCAGTAAAAATACGCCGATCGGGCGTTTCGGATCGGTCAATCCGGCGCGCGCCGTCCGGATTCTTTGCGAAATTGCTTCGAGCGCGTGGTCTTGCCCGAGAACTCTTTCGCCAAGCGTTCGGTGCAGGTCCAAAACAGCGTGAATTTCGTCCGCGACCATTTTACCGATCGGGATTCCGGTCCAACCGGAAATTACTTCCGCGACGATTTGTCCGTTAACGACCGGCGACATCAAAGGATTTTCGCCTTGCAGTTCTTTTAATTCGGCATTCAAACGTTTGAGTTCGCCTTTCAAAAATTCCGTGTCAACCGGTTTATTGGTTTCGGGAGCCGTTGCTGTCGCAGTTGCGTCGCTGGTTGTCGAAGTTGTTTCGGCGGTCGCGGCGGCAGCCGTTTCGGGTGCGTCAGTGGGGTTGCTCGAAACAGATGAAACATCACCGTTTGTTGCGGGCGGCGAATCAAGCCGCGACATTTCGAGTTTTAGGCGAATATTGCGGATTTGATTCGTCAATTCTTTTTCTTTTTCCCATTGCTCGTTGAGTTTGGCTAATTCTTCTTCGGTTGTCGCGCGTTTGGCTTTTAGACTGTTCAATCTTTCATCGTGGTCGGCGCCCGTTACTTGTTCACGTTCGAGCGAATTGATTTCCGAAGTCAAATGCTGAATTCGCCGCGTCGCATCTTCGACCGCGCCCGGCGTCGCGCCTTGTCCGATGGCGACTTTCGCGCAAGCCGTGTCGAGGACGGAAACCGATTTGTCGGGAAGCTGGCGACCCGTAATATAGCGGCTCGAAAGTTTGACGCATTCGACGATCGCTTCGTCCAAAATACGAACATTGTGATGCTCTTCCATTTTTTCGAGCAGACCGCGCATCATCCCGATCGCTTTTTCTTCGTCTGGTTCTTCAACTTTAACGACCTGAAAACGTCTGGCAAGTGCCGCATCTTTCTCGAAATATTTTTTGTATTCCGCCCAGGTTGTTGCTGCGATCGTCCGCAGTTCACCACGCGCAAGCGCGGGTTTTAAAAGATTCGCCGCGTCATTTTGTCCGGCTTGTCCGCCGGCGCCGATCATCGTATGGGCTTCGTCAATAAACAAAATAATCGGTTGCGGTGACGATTTAACTTCATCGATAACTGATTTTAAGCGGTTTTCGAACTCGCCTTTGACGCCCGCGCCCGCTT
>JBBQOA010000710.1:0-2072 GCA_038330465.1 Pyrinomonadales bacterium | reverse complement strand
GCGCCCGATGATGTCGGATTTACGAGAAAGCGGATCCATCGAGCAAGACGCCGACGTTGTCGCGTTTATTTATCGGGAAGATTATTATAAACCGACCGAGGAAAATGCGGGAATGGCTGAACTTTTGATCTCGAAACAGCGCAATGGTCCGACGGGAACAGTGAGATTGGCATTTTTGAAAGAATTTACGAGGTTTGAGAATTATTATGGAGACTACACCAGCAAGGATTGAAGATTTGCGTTATCCGCTCGGCGAATTCGATTCGTCGATCGAAGTGACACCCGAATTACGGCGGGAAATGATTCAAACGATCAAAGATTTGCCGTCAAAGGTTTTCAAAGCAGTCGAGGGCTTGACGGACGAACAACTCGATACGCCGTATCGTCCGGAAGGCTGGACCGTCAGGCAGACAGTTCATCACATTGCTGATTCGCATATCAATTCGCTGTGCCGTTTTAAACTCGCGTTGACCGAGGAAAATCCGTTGATTCGGCAATATTACGAAGACCGCTGGGCGGAACTTGCCGACAGTCGTTTGCCGGTCGATGCTTCGCTGAAAATTATCGAAGGCATTCATCTGCGCTGGGCAACATTGCTTGAATCTTTGACCGAAAAAGATTTTCGGCGCAAACTAAGGCATCCCGATTCGGGTGAATGGACGATCGAGAAATTTCTCGCGCTTTACGCGTGGCACAGCCGCCATCACACCGCGCACATTACCAAATTGCGCGCGCGAATGAGCTGGTAAATTGACATTTGAAAGTTAGCCTTCAAATTAGCTGATTTGAATGCCGCTTCGGGTTAACTCGCCGGCGATCAGTTTGGCGAATTCCAAAGCCTTTGCGCCGTCGCCGTGAAGACAGATCGTTTCGGTTTTGAGTGCGAATTTTTCGCCGTTGGTTGCCGTCACTGTTTGGGCGAAAATCATTTCTAAAACCTGCGCGATGGCTTGTTTTGAGTCAATAATCAAGGCATTCGACTCGCTTCGCGGCGTTAAACTGCCGTCGGGCTGATAAGTTCGGTCGGCAAAAACTTCCGATTTCGTTTTTAAACCGATCTTTTCGGCTTCCGAGATCAAAAAACTGCCCGACAAACCGTAAAATACTAAGTTTTCGTCAATTTTTTGAACGGCTTCGGCAATTGTGCGAGCGGTTTCCGGTTCTTTTGCCGCCAGATTGTATAGCGCGCCGTGCGGTTTGACGTGATGAAGTTTGACACCGTAAATCTCGCAAAACCCTTTTAACGCGCCGACTTGATAAACCACGATATCGAAAATTTCGCCCGCGGACATTTTCATCTCGCGCCTGCCAAACCCTTGCAAATCGGGAAATGACGGATGCGCCCCGATCTTGACGCCTTTGCGGATCGCCGTTGCGACCGTTTGCCGGATCGTTCCGGGATCGCCCGCGTGAAAACCGCAGGCGATATTGACGGACGAAACAAAATCCATCAGCGCGGCATCGTTACCCATCTTCCAGGCGCCAAAACTCTCGCCCATATCGCAATTTCGATCGATCGAGTACATTGAGAAATTATTTAACGCAAAGAGGCAAAGATGCAAGGTCGGAAGAGGTTTTAGCGAAATTTGACGGCGGTTTTCAGGAAATTTAAATCCTTTTCAAATTTCAACAGTAGATTTTCGGCTTTTTCGATCGAGACCAATTGAAGCGCGACCCAATCATTCGTGCCGAGCTGGGCGAGCAGCGGCAGATCGTAAGGAATCACATTCGCAATCCGCGGATAACCGCCCGAAGTTTGATGGTCAGCCATCAACACGATCAATTGTCCGTCAGGGAACAACTGGATTGTTCCGAAATTAACGGCGGACGAAACGATTTCCAGCGGATGTTCTAACCGAAGCGGTTTGCCTTGCAAACGAAATCCCATGCGGTCGGAGTTTTGCGTGACCGTAAAATTTTTACCAACTAGATCTTGGCGGCTGTCGGCGGTGAGCAGAAGATATTCCGCGCCGGCGACGATTCGGACGGTCGGAAATTTTGAATAATATGGGATCAAGCTGTTTGAGATCGTATAATTGAACTGAAAATTTGAAATTTGAAATTTACCTTTC
>JBBQOA010000709.1:0-2076 GCA_038330465.1 Pyrinomonadales bacterium | reverse complement strand
CGAAAGTATCGAAACGAGCGATGTTTGGTATCGCAATTTCGAATACGCGATCGAAAAAGAACGCGGCTTTGATTTCCGCGAAGATCTGTTTCAGCCGTTCGTTTTGAAATTTGATCTGTCGGCGTCGGCAACGGTCATTGTTTCGACGGAAAAACAAATCTTTAGCGACGCGAAAAAATTTGAAAAAGCCGAAATCAAACGGCGTCAAGAACTGATCGTCAAAGCCGCCGCCGCAAATGACGATTTCAAAGCGCAACTCGTTCAGGCGGCGGACCAGTTTATCGTTTCACGCGGCGCGGGCAAAACCGTCATTGCCGGTTATCCGTGGTTTTCCGATTGGGGACGCGACACGATGATCGCGCTCAACGGACTGACGATCGCGACCAACCGAACGGAGATCGCGCGGCACATCCTGCTCGAATTCGCCCAGCATTTGAGCGAAGGAATGTTGCCGAACCGTTTTCCCGACGCGGGCGACGAAGCCGAATACAACACGGTCGATGCGACGCTCTGGTATTTTGAAGCGATCCGCGCCTACATTGAAAAAACCGAGGATTACGATTTTGTCCGCGAGAATCTTTATGAAAAATTAGCCAACACGGTCGCCTGGCATTTGCGCGGAACGCGTTACAACATCCACGTTGACACCGACGGCTTGCTTTACGCGGGCACGGACGGCGTGCAGTTGACGTGGATGGACGCGAAGATCGGCGATTGGGTCGTCACGCCGCGCATCGGGAAACCGGTCGAGATTCAGGCGCTCTGGTATAACGCGCTGAAGATCATGGCGGGATTTGCCGAAAAATTCGGCGACGAAGAAGACCGCGCGCACTACGAATCGATGTCGGAAATGGCGAAACAAAGTTTCAACGCCGTCTTTTGGAACGACGCGGAAGATTGTCTTTTCGATGTCGTGATGAACGGTAAACGCGATGCTTCCGTGCGTCCGAATCAGATTTTCGCGGTCAGTCTACCGCATTCGATGCTTTCGATCGGGCAGGCGCAAAAGGTCGTCGCCAAGGTTGAAGCCGAACTTTTAACGCCGGTCGGTCTGCGTTCGCTGTCGCCAAAAGATCAGGATTATTGTCCGATCTACATCGGTTCACCGCTCGCCCGCGATTCGGCGTATCATCAAGGCACGGTTTGGGTTTGGCTGATCGGCGCGTTTGTGGATGCTTACCGGAGAGTTTATTCGAACGGAAATCAGACGGAAAAACGCGTCGATGAAATTCTCGCCGGTTTCAAAAAACATTTGAGCGAAGCGGGCTTGGGGCAAATCTCGGAGATCTTCGACGCCGACGCGCCGCACGCGCCGCGCGGCTGTCTGGCGCAGGCGTGGAGCATCGCCGAAGTCTTGCGCGTTTTGAAATAAAATCCGGATTTCAAATTCGACGGGCTTTCAATTGGCAGTAATTTTTAAAGATTTCAGAAAACGTTGAGTCTGCGGATCCTGCTCGTTGGCACCGCGAATATTGACTGAATAATTTCTTTTCTTTCCGATCAGGACGACAAACAGACCACCTGTTTTGCCGGAACAGGCATTGACCGTATAAGCGTAAATTCTTGCGGGCTGTCCGCTCAAGCTTTCTTTTCTAACAAAATTGACTTCAAAAACGCTCGGTGAATTGCCCATTAATGATAAATTGCCGGTCGGTTTCGCGATCGACCACGCTAAAGTGTTGAGAACCTGATCATCAAGATCGGATATTTGCGAAGACGGTTTTGGTTGCGAGATGATCATAAAACTGACGCCTTCACTATCGGCATCATAAGTTAGCGAGGCGCCTGAAATATCGGTTTTGACATTGTCCGGCAATTCGACGGTAAGCTCATCGTCTTTTGGAAAAAATTCTTTCCATTCTCGCTTTTGATTATTGTTTTTTTTCGCTAATTCCGCCTCATTTTTTTCATCAGGGACTTCTTCATCAGGATTTATTGGCGCGACCAAAGTATAAAAATCAGCCGGAATATAAATCTCTTTAATGAGTTTATCGAGCGGCTTTTCGATTTTGTAATTCGTCAGTTCTGAGGAAAAGTCTTTCATATCAGAACTGTCTTTTTCCGGCTCAGATTTTT
>JBBQOA010000708.1:0-2096 GCA_038330465.1 Pyrinomonadales bacterium | reverse complement strand
GAAAGCGTCGTAAGAATTCGGATTAACGTGTATAAATTGTGTTGCCTGCGCCGCCAGACGAATCGGCGTTTCGTTGACGATGAGCAATTTCGCGCCGCTGTTGCGCACGGCTTGACGCATTTGTTTCGCCGTAAATGATTGCTCTTCTTCGGGTTCGCCGCCAATCAAGAGAATCGTGCGGGCATAACGGATTTCTTGATGCGTGGCGAGCGGCGCCGATAGATTTTCGAAAAACGGTGCCAGATCGTAACTGTCCGTAATGGCGTAATTACCCGAACCCGCAACTTCTTTGGCAAATCTTTTGAGCGTAAAGATCGCTTCGTTCGTCAATCGCGACGAGGCGACGACGCCCGTGTTTTTTCCGCTTTCCTTGAATTTTTCGGCAATCAACGCAATTGCGCTGTCCCACGTCGCGGGAATCAGTTTGCCGCCTTTTTTGTAGCGGATCAGAGGCGTTTTGATGCGTTCGGCGTGATTGATGAAACCGTGTCCGAAACGCGCTTTGACATCGAGAAATTCGCCATTTAAGCCGTTGACATAACGGTCGCGGGCGACGATCCGGTGAACGAGTCCGCCGCGCGAGCCGATCGAGATCTGCATTCCGTCCGAGCCGTAAACGTCCGTCGAGATCGTTTGATCAAGCTCCCACGGACGCGTTTCGTGACGGTAAGTTCCGTCGAGCAGCGTGCCGGTCGGACAAACTTCGATACAATTTCCGCACTGCGAGCAATTAAGCCAACCGCCGTAAGTGCCGATGACCGTATTGACGCCGCGATTGCCGGCTTCGATCGCATCTTCGCCCATCCATTCGTCGCAGACGCGTGTGCAGCGTTTGCAGACGATGCAGCGCTGCGGGTCGTTGGCGATGATCGGCGACAGATATTTTTCGGGCTGCGCGTTTTTCTTTTCGGTAAAACGCTCTTCGACATCGCCCCAATCGAAAATCACTTCCTGCAATTCACATTCGCCGCCGCGGTCGCAAACCGGGCAATCGAGCGGGTGATTTGCCAGCAAGAATTCGCCCATCGAGCGCTGTGCTTTTTCGATCTCTTCGCTTTGGGTTGTGACGGTCATTCCGTCGGTGCAGGTGATCGTGCAGGAAGTTTGCAGTTTCGGCATTTTTTCAATGCGAACCAGACACATCCGGCAGGAAGCCTGCAAAGCGAGGTCTTTGTAATAACAAAATGACGGAATTCCGAAGCTTTTTTCGTGGCACACGTCAATCAGACGCGCACCTTTTTCGACCTCGAAATCCTGTTCGTTAATCGTAACTTTGATAAGTTCTGACATTTTTAACTAATATAAAATCTAAATTTTATTCTTCCGTTTTCTTTTCGGTTTGTTTCGTGTTCGCGGCGTTTTTCTTTTTATACTTCGGACGAGTTTTGCCGTAGCTTCCTGCGAAAATCTTTCCGCGCCGTGTTCTTTTATCACCTCTACCCATAATTATTTACCTCTTTTTTAATTTATAAAACATTGGCGGTAATATCATTACCGTTTGTCTTGTTAACAAGCCATTTTTTGAAATCTTCGGGGAATCGTTTGATCGCACTTTGGACCGGCCAGGCTGCCGCGTCGCCCAAAGGGCAGAACGATTTTCCTTCGATGTTGTCGCAAATATCGAGCAGCAATTGCGCGTCTTCGGGACGCCCGCCGCCCGTCGATATGCGGTTGAAAATTTTCGCGAGCCAATCCGTGCCTTCGCGACACGGCGTGCACCAGCCGCACGATTCGTGTTTGTAAAATTCGGTCAGATTTTTGCTGGATTCCATAATATCTACGGTTTCATCCATCACAATAAAACCGCCTGAACCAACGCTTGAACCTGCAACAGTCAAACCTTCGTAATCCATTGTTACATTTTTGCCGAAAATCTGTTCGGCGTTCATAATATAAACACTCGAACCGCCCGGAATAACGGCTTTCAATTTTTTATCATCGCGAAGCATTCCGCCGCAGTCTTCCATGATGAACTTTTCCATATCGGCGTAGCCCATAGGAAGTTCATAGACGCCCGGCTTTTTGACGTGACCGCTGATCGACCAGAGCTTTGTTCCTCCGCTCTTTTCTGTACCGAGATCGCGCCACTTGAAGCC
>JBBQOA010000707.1:0-2118 GCA_038330465.1 Pyrinomonadales bacterium | reverse complement strand
TATTACCCGCATCTGACGATTGAACTATTTTACTATTTTGAGATTTAGATTGACAAATAATTTTACTCAAAGTTCGACGTGATAATGATTTCCTTCATCGAGGATCGACCCGCCCATTTCCCGAACGATACCGCGCAAAATACTAAAATTCGCGTTCGTTGAAATATCCAACGCCTGACTTCGCAAATGGTCAGAGATATAAATACCGCCATCGATCTGATTATTGATTGCCCTTGTCATCGCCGCCAACGCCTCGGTTCGATTTCCGCTGTTGTTTCGGTAAGCCGTCAAAATCTGACCAACCGCCGTTTTATTGGCGTATAGATTTTGAACGTAACTTGTTCCATGCGCTTGAATTAGATCATACATCGCCGATGCCTGACGCGCCGGCGGACGATAGCCGCTCGTGATATGCAAATCGTTGCCGGTTTGCCGGTGATAAAGATCCGCCAGATTTTGAAGGCGCGGACGCAGCGAATCGGTCATCAAAATTCCCGGATTGACCGTAAAATGCTGACCGTTCGCGGCAATTGAAAACGCGCCGCTGTTGACAACAGTCGCTTCGGTGCGGCGGACATTTTGGTCAAATAGATTTTTGAAGGTTGTTTCTCCGACTTGTCCGGTTGGCGGAATTCCGTTTCGCGCCTGAAAATTTTTGACGGCGGTTTCCGTCTGCGGACCGAATGTGCCGTAACCCGTGTTGACCTGCTGCCGCGTCAAATATCTGAGTTCAACCAGTTTATCTTGAATTCCCTTTGTGATGTCCGGATTTTTAATATTGGTCGCGCGTCCGAGACCTTGTCTGATTTCGTCGATCGCACGTTGCGTTGAAGCATTAAATTTTCCGTTGACGGGTAAATTGACGCTTTTTTGAAAATTTTTCAGCGCCGCTTCGGTTTGCGGTCCGAAAATTCCCGCGCCCGTCGCTTTTTGGGCAGTTGTCAGAAAGCCGAGTTTGATCAAATCATTTTGTAAAACTTCGACCGCCGGACCTTTGCAGCCGCGCTGGAAAATATCAGAAGTCGGGCTGTTTGTCGGAATTGACGGCGTTCGATTTATGGTCGGCGGATTAATTCCAAACAATTTTCTGCCCGTTCGATCGTCCATCAAACCGGTCACCGGCAGACCGTTCGCGGCTTGAAAAAGACGAACCGCAGCGGCGGTATTTCGTCCCCACCTGCCATCGGCGAAGTTCGGCTTTTGATCGCCCGGCACAAATCCCGAATCCACCAATCTTTGTTGAACGGCGCGAACGCCTCCGTACATTCGCGCCGCGACGGGCGTAATCGCTTCACCTGCCGTGATGCGCCCGTCATTATCCCAATCAAGCGGGTTTTGTTCGTACGCCCGCGTTCCGCGCGTAAACAATACATCATCGCTGTTTTGCCGCGCACGTCCGCTCAAAACCGCCGTGTATAAACCTTCTAAAGAACCGATCTTTCCGCGAAATTGCGGCTGATCGAAATATTTTTCAACGTATCGAAGCTGTTCGGTTGAAGACATTTGCGCCAGATTTGCGGTTGTTGTTCCGAGCCCATTCGCAGTTGACGGCAAAAATTGGATCAAGCCGGTCGCGCCGATACTGTTTCTTTTCGAAGGATCAAAAGTGCCGCCGGTTTCAAAACTCATCACCGATAAAATATATTCGGGGCGCGTGCCGAACCGCTCAGCGATGCCCTCGACTCCGTTTAAGAATTCAGTCGTTACAAAACGATTATTTTTGACGCCTTGAATCTGATTATAATCAAAGCGGTTTTCGGTTTTTGCCGCAAAAGTTTTGTTCAAACCCGTTTGAAGAATTTTATTGCGATCAACTAAATTCCGTTCGATCGCCGAACTGCTTTCAACATTTGAATCGTTATTTGTTGAAAGAAACGAAAGCTTATTCAAATTCGAATCGCTTTTGACGATACCCGATTTTTGAACGGTTTCTTGACCGGAAGTGTTTGCGCCGACCTTCATTGATTTTTCCTCTAATTTTTTTGTTTACCGCAGTTATGTGTAATTATCGGGGGGTTGCCCGAAATGTTTCCCGATTTTTGATACTTTGCGGATCACAAACAAAAATACTGCTTTTCGGATACATCCGAAAAGCAGTATTCTAACTTCTTGATCAAG
>JBBQOA010000706.1:0-2121 GCA_038330465.1 Pyrinomonadales bacterium | reverse complement strand
CGATCGACATAATTTCTTTACTGACGGCAAAAAAATCGCTCCAATTTTTATCTTTGTAATCTTTATTATATCGATTATATAGTTTGCAAATCGGCTCTTCTTTTTCCATCGACGCGATCTTTTTCTTGACGTAATCAATGATGTCTTTATTCAATTCATCATCGCCGTATTTTTCGATAATCAATTTGCCGATAGAAAACGATTCAACGCGGCTCCCACAGGGACATTTCGATTCCACCTTAAAGTTTTCAAGTAAAATATTGAGGGAAACTTCTTTTTTTATTCTTTTTTTACTAAGCTGATGTTTTTTATCGACCAGGTAAAATTTATCTTTCAAAGATCCATAATTAAAAACTCTTTGCCCGCCATTCGTTTTGAAACTCACTTCTTCCGCGACATTTTTAATCAATTGATTGTATTCCAAATTTGGTTTTTCAAGTTGTTTTAAGAAGGCGGAAGCAAAAATCCTCAGGCGACCGCACGTCACAAATCCTGTTGGATCGGAATTATAAACGATCACCGAATTTTCCGGCAGTGACATTTTTTTCAAACCGAATGGGTAAATATTTCTGGGGTTGTTTTTCCAATCGATCGAAGAATTATATTTTTTGATCGGGTTCACTAAGATCAGATTTAATTTATTTTCGGTGCTTTTTAATTTCGAAAGCAGATAATTCATTGAAACCGAATTTTTGACCGATGTTTCGACCGTATCAAACCCGTCATCGACCGGGACAAGATAATTTTCGCCATTAAATTCGAACGCGATGCCCGGGTAAAAAACCAAACCGATGCCTTTGCTTTGGTTCAGTTTTTTGGCAAATTTATCGATCAGAACTTCTGTTTCACTTTTTGATTGATTGTAAGCACGAATCATCTCGAAATCCAGATCCCACAGTGCCAATGAAATTTCGAGCGCCCAGGATTCGGGATTTTTAACACTATCCAAGGCTTGATAAGCAGAATTATCGATTATGAGTGCAAATCGTTTTTGATCGTCTTTGGCAAAGGCTGGTAAAACACAAAACAAAAAAACAATTATCCAGAGGATATTTATTATTGATCGCGGCATATTTTCAATTCCATTTTTGAAATTTTGTTCCGCTCATTTTACTCTTTTTTTTGTGTTTTACCAAAATTTTTTCCGTCCTAAAAAAGGATCGAAGGAATAAACGCGCCGCGCGGTTCTTGATAAAGACCGCGGCTCATCAAAGTCATCGGCTGAATGATCTTCAAACCATTGGCGAGACACCAGCGCAGCACTTCAGCGTTGCGTGTCGGGAGGAGAAAGCCGACTCCGGGAAAATCCTCGGATGCGCCGATGATCGCTTTGAGGTCATCGTTGGTTTCGCCGATTGTATGACCGAAATAGCTTAATCCGGTCGTGTAGCCCGTAATTCTGCCGCCGCGTTCGACGACAAATACCGCGCCTTGTCCGATGCCGTCGAGTAAATCCTGATTTCGAGTGTGTCCGTGAATTTGCCGGCACAAATTATTGCATTCGGTAACGTCCGTTTCGGACATCGGACGCACATTGAAACCTTCGATCTTGATGTTTAACGGATTGCCGTTGATCGCTGAAAGCGGTTCAATCGGATTGAAACCAAGCTTTGTATAAAGCGCGAGCGAACGGTTGTGATATGCCGCCTGGACCAATCGAACGGAAAAAAATCCTTGTTCATCTGAACGGCGAACAACGTCTTCCATCAAGCGTCTGCCGATCGATGAATTCTGTACATACGGATTGATCGTGATCGGTCCGACACCTGAAATCTCATTGCCTTCCCAAAGATAATTACTTCCGACAACTTCGCCGTCAAGTTCGGCAACCGCCGAATAAATATCAGCGCGATTCAACAACATCGAAGTTAACCCGATCGCCGTTTCAGGATTCGGCATATCGGGCGGAAAGTTATGCTTTTCAGCGATTGATTTAAATGCTTCGTAACAGATCTTCCCCGTGATTTCGCCGTCTTTGGGTTTTCCGGCTCGTATATTTAAACTCATTCAATTTTGCTCCAAAGAGAAAGTATTCTCTGTCTTGTAACGCGAAAGGAAAAAGTAAAAAGTATCAGTCCTTCAAAATTCCGCGTGAAATAATGATTCTCTGCATTTCGCTGG
>JBBQOA010000705.1:0-2122 GCA_038330465.1 Pyrinomonadales bacterium | reverse complement strand
AAACAATCGGAAGAAGGCGGAAAATCCGCGATCTTTATCCTCGGCGGCGGAAGCCCGAAAAACTTCGCCCTTCAAACCGAACCGCAGATTCAGGAAGTCCTCGGCATCGACGAAAAAGGACACGATTATTTCCTGCAAGTCACGGACGCGCGTCCCGACACGGGCGGACTTTGTCTTGCCGAAGGAACCTTTATCGACACGCCGCGCGATCTGAGCATTTATCCGGAAGGAATTCCGATCGAGCAATTAGTCGGAAAATCCGATTTTTATGTCTATTCATTCGACCACGACATTAAAAAGATGGCTCTTTCAAAAGTTAAAAAGGTCTGGAAAACAGGCGAAAAAGAAGTTTATCGTTTACGCTACGGTTGGTGGAGCGGACAACGCAAAGATAGATGGCTCGAAGATGAAATTCTCGCAACTCCCGAACATTTGATGATGCTTTATAATGGTTCTTATAAACCTTTGAAGGCTTTGAAAAAAGGCGAAAGTTTGAAGGCTTTTAATACTTCATATTCGACCGATGGTTATCGTCAAATCGGTCTGGGCGTTGGCTCAACTATTTCAGAGCATCGTTATTTGCTTGAATTTGCACTGGGCAGAAAACTCAAGAAAAATGAAGTTGCACATCACGCCGACCATAATCATTTGAACAATAATTTTGAAAATCTTGTTGCCGAAGATTATCGCGTCCACGTTTCAAATCATCGTAAAATCGAATGCCAACAAAAATCCGAAGCCGAAAGAGAAAGATTTCGTGAACTTAATCGGCAACGAATGACAAGCGAAAAAGCACAAATGATGTCGCGGCAGTTTTGGGATAATCTGTCGGAAGAAGAATTTGAACTTTATCGGGAAACAAAACGTCTTGAAAACTTTTATCAATCAACGGAAATCAAAGATTTTCGCCGACAGAAAGCTAAAGAATGGTTTTGTAACTTGCCCGAAAATGAAAAAGAAAAAATTCGCAACAATTTGGAGAATCATCGTTTGGCATACTGGCAAAGTCTGACCGCAAACGAACGTAGCAAGCGAGTCAGCCTTGAGAAGAATCCGCGTTTCAAAAAGGAAATTGACGATGAAAAAGTTCGCCAAGCCTTAATGGAATCTGGCGGAAAGGTTGGCAAAACCTGTGAGATTTTGGGCATTGACTGGCGAACTTTTGACCGCCGACTAAAAATGTATGGCATTTCACGCGAAGAAATCCGCGAACGATATATTGATAACCATAAAGTCATCTCAATCGAACCGACCGGAAAAACGGTTAGGGTTTACGATATGGAGGTTGAAAAAACACACAACTTTGTCGCAAACGGCATCGTCGTCCACAATTCCGGCGCAACTCCTTCTGAGGCAGTAAGTTGGGGGAAAATCGACCCCGATCAATTGCCCGGAACGGTCGTCGCCTATGTCGATTCGACGGTCGCCTTGCCGCTGATTACGGCTTATGCGCTGGCGCGTCACGAACCGCGCCAGCCGAAACGGCTTTACGACCGACGCGACGAATTTATGCAGCTACTTCAAAGCGAATACGACAAATCGACGAGAAGATAACAAAGTGGACAAATAAGCGAATCAGTACAGCGAGCGGTAGCGAGACACTGCTTTAATAGACAATTTTGGAAAATGGTCGTGCTCGCTACCGCTCGCTTTACAGATTTAAATCCAAAAAATTCTGTGAAATCCGTCTAATCCGTTGTCAAATTTTATGAAACTGCAAGCTGAACTCAACAATGAAAAACACGAAATCGAAATCAAGCGCGACGGCGACAAAGTATTTGCGCGGGTTGACGACCGCGAATACGAGCTTGAAGCGGCGGAAGTCGAGCCGGACGTTTATCTTTTGAAACACGAAAATCAAATTTACCAGATCTACGTCGCGCCAAGCGGTATTGTCAATCTCGGCAATCATCAGCTTGAAATTTCGATCACCGATCCGAAACGCCTGCGCGGCTCAAGGGCTTCGGCGGCAAACGCAGAAGGAATTTCCGAAATAAAAACCGCGATGCCCGGCAAACTCGTGCGGATCTTGGTCGAAATCGGCGCGGAGATCAAAAAGGGCGAGAGCGTGCTCGTCGTCGAAGCGATGAAAATGCAGAATGAATTAAAATCGCCAAAGGAC
>JBBQOA010000704.1:0-2141 GCA_038330465.1 Pyrinomonadales bacterium | reverse complement strand
ATTTTTCTTTTGATAAATATGATTTGAGAATATTTTTTGAAATAATGTGATATTTCGGCTTCGGCTGCGAATAATTAAGCGGAAGTGGTTACTTTCGTGAAAATTATGAAAGAAAATATCATCAAATTATTCGTTTTTATTTTAGTTGTTTGCGGCGCGAATGCCGTTTTTGCCCAAAAGAAATCAAGTGGGGACAATAAGTTCAAAAAAGAAGCATTAGAACTTATCAATTTGCCGGAGCCGACTTTTAAGTCTTTGAAGTTTGTCGCGCCGTCTCCGCAGGTGATTGCCGAGATGGGGTTCGAGCAGATTTATCAAAACAAATCGGTTAAATTTCAGATGACGGACGGGGTAAAACTTTCCGCTTATCATTTTGAAAAAGAGAGCGATTTGTCCGTGATTTTGGTTCACGGCATTCTTTCGAGTGCTTTTTTGATGAACAAAACGGCGGGTTTGCTAAGCGACGCGATGAACGCCGAAGTTTTTGCGGTTGATTTTCGCGGTCACGGACAATCGGAAGGCAAACCCGGCGACGTTGATTTCATTGACCAATACGCGGCGGATTTGTCTGAGATAGTCAAAAAGATCGGAAAAGACAAACCGAAGGGGAAAATCATTCTGGCGGGACATTCGATGGGCGGCGGAATTTCTCTGCGATATGCTCAGAATAAGGCTTTTCCGAAAGTTGACGGTTATCTACTGTTTGCTCCGCTGCTTGGGCAAAATGCTCCGACGATTCCGCAATCTTCCGCTGCTGCTGAATCAACTGAAGATCCTTTTTTGAAAATTCATATTCAGAGGCTGATCGGTTTAAAAATGCTCAATTCAATCGGGATTACCGAGTATAACGGGCTGAACGTGCTTTTCTTTAATCTTCCGCCCGAATTGCCTTTGAGAAATTACAGTTACCGCGCTAATGAAAGTATGTCGCCGGCGGATTACAAAACGGGACTGAAAGCCGTCAAAAAAACGCTTTTGGTCTTGGTCGGAAGTAAAGATGAAGCCTTTGTTGCTTCGGCTTTTGAGCGTGCAGTCAAAGACAACAGTAGCGGCGAAGTCCATATTATCGAGGGAGTTACGCACAACGGAATCCGAACCAATGCGGAAGCGTTGAAAAAAATTAAAGATTGGGCGCGAGCAAATTTCCGAAATGGATAAAGACAATTCGTTTGAACAAGTAATCTCGCAGCATCGAGGGATTTTGTGGAAAGTTGCCAATCTTTACTGCCAAAACGAGGAAGATCGAAAAGATGTCGTGCAGGAGATGCTGATTCAGCTTTGGCGGGCTTTTGATAAATATGACTCGAATTTCAAATATTCGACCTGGATTTATCGGATCGCGTTGAATGTGGCAATTTCATTTTATCGGAAAAATTCTGCCAAAGAGAACCGGACGACGACACTCGAAACCGAAGAAATCGCCGTTTCGCCGGCTGAAATTTCGGAAACGGAAAATCGTCTTTCGCTTTTGGAAAAGTTCATAAGCGAACTGAAAGAACTCGATAAAGCCTTGATGCTGCTTTACCTTGAAGAAAAAAGTCATAAGGAAATTGCCGAAATTTTAGGAATTTCAACGAGCAATGTAGCAACCAAAATCAATCGGATCAAAGAAAATCTGAAACGTCGGTTTGCCGAAGAAAAATAGAATGAAAGAACAAGAATTAGACGATTTACTGGCGGCTTTTAACAAAAAAATCACAATCACCTCAGACTTTAACAAGAAGCTGTTTGATGATTTGCAGATGCAAAAATCCGCGTTGGCTCTCGACAAATTACGTTTTTGGAGAATCATCGAACTAATCTTTGCCGTTGTCGTTCAATTATTTTTGGGAGGTTTTCTGTATGCCAACCGCGAAAGTTTGAGTTTGACGATTTCGGCGGCTATTTTAATGTTTTTCGTGATCCTCGAAATCATCAACAATGTTCGCCAGTTGGTTTTGATTTCACAGTTTGACTACACAAAAAAGGTTACTTAAAATCAAGCCGCTCTGGTCGCTCTGCAAACTCATATAATCAGTTTTCTACGCTTGATAGCTTTGCAGCTTCCATTCTTTTTGGCATACATCTTAATCGGTTTCAAAGTCTTTTTTAACGTGGATATTTGGACTGAGGGAAACAAGAACTGGCTTTGGGCGAATATC
>JBBQOA010000703.1:0-2141 GCA_038330465.1 Pyrinomonadales bacterium | reverse complement strand
GAGATTTTCGGGCGTGATTATCTGAATTTGAAAGCGAAAATGGAAGCCGTCAGCATTTCCGACGAGATCACGGCGCAAACGATGCGCGATGTTTACGAAAAATATAATTACGTGCTCGATCCGCACGGCGCGGTCGGGTTTTACGCGCTCGAAAAATATCTTGAAAATTATCCGGAAAAGAAAGGGTTTTTTCTCGAAACGGCGCATCCTGTAAAATTCGATTCGGTCGAGGAAATTATCGGAACCTACGGCGAAATGCCCGAATCGGTCAAAGATCTGTTCGATTGTCCGAAGCAAAATATTGAAATGAGCGTGAATTACGAAGATTTGAAAGATATTTTATTGAGCAAGATATAATAAAATTTAACCGCGGTTTGGCGCAGATAACGCGGATCAGATCAAATTATTTTATCCGCGTCCGTCCCGCGTTAATCGGCGGCGAAATAATTCTATGAAAGTTCTAAAATTTGGCGGTTCATCCGTTGGGAGCGCTGAAAATATTGAGAAAGTTGTCGGAATCGCCCGCCAAGCGATCGAAACCGATTCGTGTGCTGTCGTCTTATCAGCGATGCAAGGGACGACCGATGCCTTGATCGCGATTGCCAAGACAGCGGAAAGCGGCGCCGATTCATTTCGCTCGAAGATCAAGGAAATTGAGAAAAAACATCTCGAAACGGCGCGAATTTTGCTTGGCGCGGATTCGTCGGACGGCGTTTTTGATTTTATCGAAAACCGCATCAACGAACTTCTGAAAATTTGCGAAGGCGTCTATTTGCTTCGTGAATTATCGGCGCGGACGCTCGACCGGATCGTCAGCTTCGGCGAAATTCTTTCAACGCGGATCGTTTCGGCGAAATTTCACGCGCTCGGCATCGAAAACGTCTGGAAAGATTCGCGGCAAATCATTCGCACCGATTCGAATTACGGTTTCGCGGTCGTCGATTTTGCGAAAACAAATGAATTGGTTCAGGATTTCTTTAGGAATAAAACCCCGAATCCGAAATCCGAAATCCACAATCTATACATTTTGCCGGGTTTTATCGCGTCAGACGCAAATGCCGTGACGACAACGCTCGGGCGCGGCGGTTCGGATTATACGGGCGCGATTCTCGCGGCGGCGTTGGACGCGAAAGTTTTGGAGATCTGGACGGACGTTTCGGGAATGATGACGGCTGACCCGCGCATTGTCCGCAACATTCGCAAGATTCCGCGCATCACTTACCGCGAAGCGATGGAACTTTCACATTTCGGCGCAAAAGTCATCTATCCGCCGACGATCCAGCCGGTTTTGCAGAAAAATATTCCGATCTTTATCAAAAATACCTTCGCGCCGGACGATTATGGAACGCTCATCGAATCGGAAGCGAAAGATGATAACGAGATCATTCGCGGCATCACGAGCATCGATCAGATCTCGGTTTTGAGTCTTGAAGGCTCGGGAATGGTCGGCATTCCGGGCTTTTCCAAACGACTTTTCGACGCGCTTTCGCGTGCCGCGATCAATGTTATTTTGATCACGCAGAGCTCTTCGGAACATTCGATCTGCGTCGCGGTCGAAGAAAAATATAGCAATTCGGCGAAAACCGTGGTCGATAAAGAGTTTGAATACGAGATTGCAGTCGGAAAAATTGAGCCGTTACAGGTCGAAAACGGTCTTTCGATTCTCGCACTGGTTGGCGACAATATGAAAAATCACACTGGCGTGAGCGGAAAAATGTTCGCTGCGCTCGGCGGTCAGGGCGTCAATATTCGCGCCATCGCGCAGGGGTCTTCGGAAAGAAATATCTCGGCGATCATTGAATCAAAAGACGTTCGCAAAGCCGTCAATACGCTCCACGAAGAATTTTTCTCGGACGGTAAACGGCAGATCAATCTTTTTATCGTCGGCGTCGGAACCGTTGGCAAACGGCTGCTTGCGCAGCTCGAACAGCAAAAAGAATATCTTTCCGAACAGCTTAATTTAAATGTGCGGGTTGTCGGGCTTGCCAATAGCAAAAAGTTTGTCATCAATGAAGAGGGAATTGATCTCAGTAATTGGCAAAACGCACTTGCCGAAGCAACCGGCGAATCAAGCAATTTAGCCGAAACGATCATCGAAAAAAACTTGCGCAATTCGGTCTTTGTCGATGTCACGGCAAGCG
>JBBQOA010000702.1:0-2146 GCA_038330465.1 Pyrinomonadales bacterium | reverse complement strand
AACGAGACGATCTTATCTGGCAGAGCGGCGGTCGTGATCTTCTTGATCTCGTTGGTCAACCGCCGCAGATTGTCGCCGACGAGTGCAACTAGGTGATAAAGAGCCCTCTCATCAGCATCAAAACCGAGCTCGCGCATTTCTTTCCGAGCCCAAATGACAAGTTCATTGTCTTTGAACTTGGCAAATTCGACCGCGCAGGAATTTTCGATCAAAAGTTTCGACATTTTGCGCCGTTTGTCGATCTCATCGGCAATAAAAATTACCACGGATGTTTGCGCGGGACGTGATAAATAAGCATTCAAAACCGTTTCGTAATCTTCTTTGAGCGAATCCTTCGTGCCGGTCGCCGAAATCTTGACGTCCGTCACACGAATCACGCGGCGCGGCGCGATCATCGGCAATTGCTCGGCGGCAGCAAGCGCGTAGGTCAGATTATTAGTTTGATTGAGAGAAAATTCGTTATCATTAAATTCCCGCAATGAATTTTCGCCGAAAACAAAATCGGCGATCGTTTTCGCCGCTAGATCGCGCAGATATGTTTCCGCGCCGAAAAGCAGATAAACCGGTGCGATTTCACGTTTTTTTAACTGATTTCTTAGATCTTCTCGCGATAAAACAGCCATTTTTTATATTTGAAGCGTTAATTTAAAAAATTGAATCTTAAAACTCTACAATTGGAATTTGAAACTTATTTTTATTCGAAACTATTTAGATCTGAAGACCTCAACAATTACTTTTTTTCTTCTTTAACTCCCAAACCGTTGACGATCGTCGAGACAACCGATTCGGCAAAAGCGCGTGACATTCGTTCGACTGCCGGATCTTCTTCGTTAAAAAACGAACGCGGATCGGAAGAAAACTCGAATGAATCCCGAAAGATAAAATTTTGATTGTCGTAGAGAATTTGATTCGACTTGAGATCGCGCACCGTGACTGCCGATGTGATCGTCACTTCATAAACCCGCGCCCGACCATCGCGGTCAAGCAAAACTCCAGAAAAATTGAAATCCCGAATTGTTCCCTCGACCACGGCATCGGCGTTTTCGCGTGTTCCCTGCACTTTGAGTCCGCGCCCGCGCCGGATTATTTCACGCGTTACGGCTTCGGTGAAACGCGATTCGACGCGATAGCGCAAACCTTTCGCTTCAAACTGAAAAGCGGGAACGGCAACGGTTTTAATATTTTTCGGCAACCCCGAATTCGTCACGGGTTTGTAGCATTCGGTAAAACCCGAAACCAATATAAATAAAATAATGACGGCTGAAAAACGAAAATACTTCATAAATGTAATTGAACCAAGGATTCGGAGTTCAAACTATTGTTTGATCTTTCTGAAAATTTCAACGAATCGACAAATTTAACCCGAACTTTTGATCGCTTCGACAACTTTTAACATCTGAACGGTTTCCCGGACATCGTGCACGCGCAAAATTTTCGCGCCATTCCAAACAGCAATCGCGGCACTCGCCAAACTTCCCTCTAATCTTTGTCCGCTCGGTGCCTGTCCGAGAATTTTTCCGATAAAAGATTTCCGCGAAGTGCCGACGATGATCGGATAATTTGAAAATTCTGTTGTCAGTTTATCAAGTTTGGCGAGAAGTTCTAAATTCTGCGAGAATGTTTTGCTGAAACCGATCCCAATATCGAGCGCGATCTGATTTTCTTTAATATTAAAGGCTTTCGCTTTTTTGATGCTTTCGCGAAATCCGTCTGAAACTTCCGTCAAAACATCTTCGACCGGCAATTGTTGATGCATCGTTTCAAAGGTTCCGCGCAAATGCATCAAAACCAAACCGGCGCCGTATTTTGCGGCAATTTCGGCGATCCGCACGTCAAAGCGTAATCCCGAAACATCGTTGATTATTTCCGCGCCTGCTTCGATCGCTGCGCCCGCTACTTTCGATTTACTCGTGTCAATCGAGATCGGAATATCAAATCGGTTTGAGATCGCCTCAATGATCGGCACAACGCGCTGAATTTCTTCTTGAGCAACGACCCGTGAGCTGTTCGGGCGCGTCGATTCGCCGCCGACGTCAATTATATCGGCGCCGTCTTCAATAAAATTTTCAACTTGTTTGAAAGCATCCTCAAACGTTGAAAACTTTCCGCCATCCGAAAAACTATCGGGCGTGAGGTTCAAGATCGC
>JBBQOA010000701.1:0-2158 GCA_038330465.1 Pyrinomonadales bacterium | reverse complement strand
TTTTTTCGCAATTATCGGAATTGCATTGCTCGTGGTGGCGGCAAAAACAATCAAAATCGTGCCTCAATCCTCGGTTTTGTTGATCGAACGACTTGGACGATTTCACCGCATCGCGGCAAGCGGATTAAACATCATAGAGCCATTATTTGAATCGCCGCGAGCCGTGTTTAGGTAGAAATTTCGTCCCGGTTTGACCTCGATCGATCTCCGCGAACAATATATCGATTTGCCGCCCCAACCCGTGATTACTCGCGATAATGTGACGATCAATGTCGATTCGGTCGTTTATTGGATGATCACCGATCCGGTCAAAGCGGTTTACGAAATCAATGATTTGGTCGGCAGTCTCGTTCAATTGACGATTACCGGAATGCGTTCGGTAATGGGCGAAATGGATCTCGACCACACGCTTTCTAATCGTGACCAAATAAATAATAAATTGCGGCTGATCCTCGACGAAGCGACCGATAAATGGGGCGTCAAAGTTACCCGCGTGGACGTCAAAAATATCAATCCGCCGGAAGATGTCCGCATCACGATGGAAAAACAAATGACCGCTGAACGCAACCGTCGCGCTTTAATTCTGCAAGCCGATGGCGACCGCCAAGCCGCCATCACCCGCGCCGAAGGCGAAAAACAAGCTGCTATCACCCGTTCCGAAGGCTTGAAAGAATCGGCGGTTTTGGAAGCCGAAGGCTCGGCACAAGCAAGACTCCGGGCAGCGACCGCCGAGGCGCAGTCGATCGCCCAAATCTCCCAAATTATCGGCGATCCGCAGAAAACCGCGCAATATCTGATCACTGTGCGGTATATCGAATCTTTGCGCGATATGACCAAAACGAACAATTCAAAAGTGATCTTTATGCCGATGGAAACGTCGACTATGCTGTCGAGCATCGGCGCGATCAAGGAAGTTTTTGCGGAAACCGGCGAAGTGCGGGAAAAGAAAGACCAAATTCAAAATCCGCCGCGAACGCCGCGTGAACTAGGGAAATAATTTTGCGGAGATTTTATGAAAAGATTGGGATTATTAACGTTAGTTTTGACAATCGTGGGAATTTTTTATTTCACTCAGACGGCGCCGACGGCTGAGTTGAAAACCAAATCAATTCTCGAATTCAAAATGAAGGATATTGACGGCAACGATGTCAAATTAGATAAATATAAGGGCAACGTTTTGCTCGTCGTCAACACGGCAAGCAAATGCGGATACACGCCGCAATACGAGGGTTTAGAGACAATTTTCAAAAAATATAATGCGCAGGGTTTTTACGTTCTCGGCTTTCCCGCCAACAATTTCGGCGGACAAGAACCCGGCAGCGAAGCCGAGATCAAGGAATTTTGCACGACGAAATACAAAGTCTCGTTTCCGATGTTCGCCAAGATCTCGGTCAAGGGAGAAGATCAGGATCCACTTTATAAATTTCTCACAAGCATGGACACAGATCCAGAATTTGCCGGCGACATTACCTGGAATTTCAACAAATTCCTGATCGATAAAAACGGTCAGGTCGTTGCCCGTTTTTCGTCACAGGATACGCCCGAAAGCGAAGCGGTGACCAACGCAATTGAAAAATATTTGAAGAACAACAAGTAATTTTGTTTTCAAATTAACTTAAAACTCGCTGTTTTCTGAAATTTTGAGCCGGTCGGTTGCAGAATACTTTCGTAAATTACAATCTCCGAAACTTCAAAACCGACCGGCTCAAATGCTGTTGCCAAATGCTTTTTGGCTAATTCCCGCGCTTCCGGCGGTTTGCGCACCCGCCCGATCGTTAGATGCGGAACAAATCTCCGTTTTTCAGGCTGAAACCCGATTTTCGCGCATTCGACTTCAAGCAAATTATTCAAATGCGTCAAACATCCCTCGGCGTCAAACACATCGATCCATAAAACTCGCGGATTTTTCGCGCTTGGGAAAACACCTGTTTTTGAAAACCGCAATGAAAATTTTGAACTGTTTTTTGAAATTTCTTCAACAATTAATTTTAATCGTCGAAGCCGATCTTCCTCGACATTGCCAAGAAATTTTAGCGTCAAATGAAGTTTTTCCGCCTGCTCCCAACCAACGCGCAGGCTCGGAAATGTCTTTCGCAATGTTTCGATATATGCCGAAACATTGCGCCTAGATTGATCGGAAATATCGATTGCAACAAAA
>JBBQOA010000700.1:0-2167 GCA_038330465.1 Pyrinomonadales bacterium | reverse complement strand
GAATTGATGCAGTTCGAAACGGGTACGTCGATCAAGCGATATTTTCCGCCGAGCGGGACCGCCGGTTTCGCCCGCTCTTTCGTCAATGGAAAGAGTCTCGTACCCGCACCGCCGCCCAAAATCACCGCTACGACATTTTCGTATTGAGACATAGAATTCTGGTATAAGTAATTCATTTAGATTCGATTATGGATTTATAACTTACATTTACTACAATAGCTTTTCTTACCTTCAAATTTCAAGCCGTTTTATGTTTAACTTTGACATTTTCACATAAAGCGTGATAATTTGCCTTTCACTCTTTGGTAAATGTTTTCATCAATGATGAGAGTTTTTACCGGAGTCGTTCTTTTACAGACTAAAATGCTTTGGGTGGCGTTTTTTCAAGAAACGCCGCTAAAGAGAGGAAGTCGGGTGAAAATCCCGCACGGTCGCGCCACTGTAAGTCATTTACGAATTTTACATTACGAATTACGTATTAAATATCAAGTTTTAATAAGTCGTAATTTGAAATTCGTAATTGAAAAAGTCAGGAATCCTGCCCGAAGTTTTTTTAGCCGAAACAGTCTCGCGTAAAGACTTTTGGCTGAATCAGTTGTTTTTTGTTTTTCCTTTTCGAATAATAAAAAGTCCTGTTTGGCTTCTCTTTTGCGTTTTTGCGATGAGCCGGACAGGACTTTTTTTATGTTTGACGATCGACGAAAAATTCATTTCTTAAACTTTGCGCCGCTGCCGCTTGGCGGGAAACTTCTTGTTTTATTATTGATCTCTATTTTCGCGCTGACGGCTTGCCAAAGCGAAAAACCGCCCGCCCAAACGGAAATAATAATGCGCGACATTACCGACGATCTCGGGCGGGAAATAAGAATTCCCGAAAAGGTCGAACGCGTCGTCTCGCTTGCGCCTAACTTGACCGAAAGCATTTTCGCGGTCGGCGCGGGCGATCGTCTCGTCGGCGTGACGACGTTTTGCAATTACCCGGAAGCCGCTCAAAAGATCCAAAAGGTCGGCGACACGATGAACCCGAATATGGAAACGATCATCGCCTTAAAACCGCAGATCGTGTTCGTTTCGACGGCTTCGCAGATCGAGACCTTCACGAAAACGCTCGAAGCCAACAACATCACGGTTTTTGTGACGAATCCGAAAGATCTGAGCGGCGTGCTGACGAATCTGCGCACGCTCGGCGATATTTTCGGCACGCCCGAACGAACGACTGTTTTGCTCAACGAATTGCAGACGCGCATCTTCGCCGTTGACGAACAAGTGCGCGATAAACCGAAGATCAAGACCTTTGTGCAGATCTCGAAAGAACCGCTTTTCACGATCGGTAAAGACTCGTTTCTGACCGAGATCGTCGAACGCGCGGGCGGCGTTTCGGTCACGAAGGCGGTCGCGACGGCTTACCCGAAAATCAGCAAGGAAACCGCGCTCGCCTTAAATCCGGACGCGATCATTCTTTCGGACAGCCCCGATAACACGGAACCGAACGATGTTTTCAAGAATTCTTCGGCGATGAAAAACAAAAAGGTTTTCAAACTTAACGCCGATATTCTTTCGCGCCCCGCGCCGCGCATCGTTGACGCGCTCGAACAAATCGCCGCGAGCTTGCACCCGTGAAAATCGAAAGTCCAAAATCGAAAGTCCAAAGTCTGCGTTTCGGCGCGGGGCTTTTGCTTTTGTTGATCGCCGCGCTTTCGCTCGCGGTTTATCTCGGCAGCGAAAAACTCGCGTTCTTTGAATTGACCGACGCGCAAACCGCGATTCTTTTCGATATTCGTCTGCCGCGCGTGCTGCTCGGCGCGTGTGTCGGCGCAAGTTTGGCGGTTGCCGGCGCCGCTTTGCAATCTTTGCTCAGAAATCCGCTCGCGGAACCGTATTTGCTCGGCGTTTCAAACGGCGCGGCGCTCGGGACGATGCTCGCTTTCGTGTTTTTCGCAGGTTTTGAATTTGCGCGTCCCGTCTGTGCGATCGCGGGCGCCGGACTCGCGACGATCACGGTTTACAAAATGGCGCAGTCGCGCGCCGGAATGAATGTCGAAAGATTAGTGCTGTCGGGCGTCATTGTGACGACCTTTCTTTCCTCGATCATCGTGCTGCTGACTTCGCTTTTAGACGCGGCAAAGCTGCGGAGCTTTACGTTTTGGCTGCTCGGCGATCTGTCGCA
>JBBQOA010000699.1:0-2169 GCA_038330465.1 Pyrinomonadales bacterium | reverse complement strand
ACAATTACAGTTCGCCGATGATTTACTCAAGAGACAGAAGCGGCGTGTGCAGGAAGCAGACTTGTGGTCGGGGATTGAAAACCGGATTGGAGCGCGGAGAGCGAGTTCCCCAATCAGATGGAAACCGTTTGTTTTGCTCGGCGTGCTTCTCTTCGTCTACAAATTGCTCGAAATGATTCCCGCGCGCGATTTCGGTTTGGCTTTCAAACTCGCGCCGCTTGTTTTTATCGCAGTGCTGTTTATTTTTCTGAAAGAAAATCCGTTTAAAATTAACGCCGAACTCGCGTTGGAGAGATAAAATTATGAGTGAAATTGAAACAAAAGAGTCTTTGATTCTCGGACAAAAATACGCTTTCGCCACCGTGTCGCTAATTTTGGGAATTTTCTGTTTTGTAAATTTACTCGGACTGGAAAAACCGATTCTGGCAATAATCTTCGGCTGGCTCGCTCTTCGCGCCCGTCCCGAACCGAAATTAAAAGAGCATCGCGTCTGGGCGCAAACAGGTATTGCGCTCGGCGCAATGCTGCTCATCATTTTGCCCGTCTTAATTTTCCTTAATTTCGACCGGCTGCGCGAAATCGTCGAAGTATTATCAAAATTGAACGGCGGTAGATAAAACTTAAAATGGAGAAATGAAAATGAAAACTTTAGCTTTTGCATTATTGAATATATTGATTTTAGTCGTTATGGCTTTGCCGGCGGCGGCGCAAAATGAAAGCCGCGCAATCGAAGGAAACTGGCTCGGAACGCTTGAGATAAGCGGATTGAAATTGCGGCTCGCTTTGACAGGTGCGAACACCGCTGACGGCGGATACGCCGCAAAACTCGACAGCATTGATCAGGGAGCAAAGGATTTGCCGGTCGGTGCGGTAACGTTGGCTGGCGACAAAGTGAGTTTTTCCGCTGCTCAGTTCGGTATGAGTTACGAAGGAACGCTCAACGAAAAGGGCGATGAAATCGGCGGAACATTCAAGCAGGGCGCAACTTCTACCCCTTTCGTCTTTAAACGAATCTCGGAAATTCCGACAAGAAAACGTCCGCAAAACCCGGAAATGCCTTATCCATATGCGGAGGAAGAAGTCAGCTATAAAAACGTCAAAGACAATGTAAAACTTGCGGGAACGCTGACTCTGCCTCGCACGACGGGAAAACATTCGGCGGTGATCCTGATAACCGGAAGCGGGCGGCAAGACCGCGACGAAACCATTGCCGGGCATCGCCCGTTTTTAGTTTTGGCGGACTATCTGACCAGAAAAGGAATTGCCGTTTTGCGCGTTGACGATAGAGGAATCGGCGGCTCTGGCGGAGGTTCTTTGTCTGAAACAACCGAAAATTTCGCGGGCGATGTTTTAGCGGGAATCGAATATTTGAAAACCAGAAAAGAAATTAATCCGAAACAAATCGGACTCATCGGACACAGTGAAGGCGGGGTAATTGCGCCGATGGTTGCCGTCCGCTCGAAAAATGTCGCGTTTATCGTGATGCTTGCCGGCACGGGACAAACCGGCGAAGATCTGCTGCTCACTCAGTTAGCTTTAATAGAAAAAGGAGGCGGCATGAAACCGGAAGCAATCGCCCAGGCAATTGATTTTCAAAAGAGCCTCTATGCCATTATCAAAGCCGAACCCGATAACCGGCGCGCCGAACAAAAGATCAATGAAATGCTGGCAAATCGTAAAAGCAAAATGAACGAAGGCGAACTAAAAGAATTCGCGCAGGATGAAGCGAATCTCAAAGCACAGTTGTCTACTATTTTATCGCCGTGGTATAGATATTTTCTTTTATATAATCCGCGCCCGACACTGCAAAAAGTAAAAGTTCCCGTTCTGGCTTTAAACGGCGAAGCGGATTTGCAGGTTGCACGGTATGATAATCTCGCGCGTATTTCCGACGCTCTTAAAGCCGGAGGAAACAAAAATGTGACGGTTAAATCGTTTCCAAAACTCAACCACCTTTTTCAGACGAGCGAAACCGGCTTGCCGAAAGAATACGGAGAAATCGAGGAAACAATCTCGCCGCAGGTTCTGGAAACGATTTCAATCTGGATTTTGGAACGGACAACTAAGAGATAATCATTTTCGGTTTGGTCTTTTCCTTATTAACAGTTCCATTAATCAGATCAAAAGCAAAAGCGAATGTATAATTTATCGGATGCATTATTTTAATGG
>JBBQOA010000698.1:0-2170 GCA_038330465.1 Pyrinomonadales bacterium | reverse complement strand
GAGCGCTTTGCGCGCTTCCTCGTTCGAATCGATATAGGCGTAATTGCCATTGCCTTTATCGGCGAGTTTTTCCATCATCGAATCGTTCAGATTTCCGCTGCCGAATCCCAAAACCGAGAGAAAAATATTGCTCTGGCGTTTTTGTTCGATCATTGAAACAAGCTCGTTATCGTTCGTCAAACCGACATTAAAATCGCCGTCGGTCGCGAGAATCACGCGATTGTTCCCGTTCGCGATAAAATTTTCCTGCGCGACCTGATAGGCGAGGCGAATTCCCTGTCCGCCATTGGTCGAGCCGCCCGATTCCAAACGGTCGAGCGCCGAAATGATCGTTTGTTTATCAGCCGCCGAGGTCGAAGACAGCGCCAAACCGCTCGCGCCCGCGTAAACGACGATCGCGACGCGGTCTTTGCTTGAAAGCTGATTAACCATCATTTTCAAGCCGTTTTTCAAAAGCGGAAGCTTGTCGGGCGAATTCATCGAACCCGAAACATCGAGCAGAAAAACAAGATTCGACGGCGGCACATTATCGAGCGAAACCTTTTTGCCCTGAAGTCCGATTTGAACGATCTTATGGTTCGCGTTCCAAGGGCAAGACGCGACTTCCGTGTTGACCGAAAACGGCACGTTGCCGACCGGCTGCGGATAATCGTATTCAAAATAATTGACCAATTCTTCGATCCGCACCGCATCTTTCGGCGGCAGTTGTCCGTCGTTGAGAAATCTGCGGACGTTCGAATAAGAAGCCGTGTCAACATCGATCGAAAACGTCGAAAGCGGCGCACGGACCGTTTCCAAAAACGGATTTTCGGAAATTTCCGCGTAACGCTCGCCGTTCGTGCTTTTTTCATCATTATTGTCGGATAGCCGTACGCTTTTTTCCGAAACCATTGGCGAAGTTGCCGTCGTCGTTGACGAATTGCTTGCCGCCACCGGCTGATTTTGCGAATAATCGACTGTTTTCTCCGCTGTGGTATTGTTCGAGTTGCCCGCACAACCCGAAAAAATCACCGAATATAACAAAACCGCCGCGATTAATATTTTGTAGTTTGAAACAGATGTATTTTGCATAAAAATTGTCCTCTCAAAAAAGAAAATGCAAGTTTGAAACTTGATCGAAATCGTCTTTACGCGGAAAGAACGACTAAGGCGTTTCAAACTTGCAGAAAATTTTTAACTTTTATGAAAATTTATTGAGGAATAGTGGTTCCCTTGATCATTTTCATCGTTTTAACCGTTGGACTCTTACCGAAATTAACTAAAACTTGATACGCTTCAGGCAAAGTTTTATTTGTTTTCATCAGGTAATCGCCTTCTTTGTCCCGAAAATTAAAGACGACATACATATTGTTGTCGCGACTGACCTGATTGCTTTGGACGAAATTATATTCGATCGTTACGGTTGCCTGATCGCCATCTTTGAACGGGTCGACCAATGTTTTCGGACCGATCGCCTTCGAATCGGCGACCGACTTTTCAACATTTTCCAAGGTAAAAAGTTCCGGCTCAACCAAAATCTCTTTCGGCGGCGTTCCGCGACCTTCCCAATACAGCGTTATCTTTGAAATGAATTTATTATTTTCAAAATCAAACACCGCGCTTTGAACTTCATAAGAAACCTTGTTTCTGTTCATCCGGCAAGTATAAGGTCTTTCTTTCGAAACTTCCGTCAGCGCAACCGGCGGTTTGACGGTTTCTTTCGGCGGAATCGCGGGCGCGTAGAAAAATGTGTAAACCAGCGCAAAAGACGCGACGATCAAACAAAACATCGCAAAACCAAAAATATGTTTTTTCATAGCAAATTTCTCCTTTTCAAAAACTAGAACGATTGTAACTAATTTGCTTGCAAATTGACAAGATTTTTTTGTTCATTATCCAAACCTTCACTTTGGTTCCCGCCGCGCTTCGCTGGCTGAATAAACGCTAAAGCGCGGAATCTGCGCGAAATCATTTCGCGGGCGGCGCAAGTTTGATATAAGCAAATTCAAGCGGAATTTCCTGCGCCGTATTGCAGGCGATCAGACCGACCTGCACAGTTTCGGGATAACTCGAAGTATATTTGCCGACTTCCTTCCATTCGCCGCCGGGTTCGCGCCAAAACGCGGTAAATACTTTGCCGACGCGCCGCATTTTCAGTTCGACCGTTTTGGCGGCGGTCGGAAATTGTTCC
>JBBQOA010000697.1:0-2191 GCA_038330465.1 Pyrinomonadales bacterium | reverse complement strand
GAATATTATGAAAGTAATCTTGAACGTGAAGCGCGTTTATTGCCGGCAGGATGCCGGCGTTCCGACTGCAAACAATTTCATTTAGTCGTCGGACAAAATTTCATAAATGTAAAATCTATATTTAGAGGCGGTCTGTGACCGCTGTATAAAAGGACTCGATAAACGGCGGTTACAGAACACAAAAATTATTTAAGAAAGCCGCCAGATTTCAAAATTTGTGGATTAATTCGGCAATAAATGCGGGATGTCTTAAAGGAATCGAGTGTCCGATGTCTTCGATCACTTCAAAATTCGATCCGGCAATGCCTTGATGAAGTAATTCGCCCATCCAAAGCGGCGTAACTTTGTCACGCGATCCCCAAATTATCAAGGTCGGAATATTTATTGCAGCGAGCTGCGTATGATATGTCACTTTGTCACAATTGATCAAGGTATTTCTCATCACATCGCTGGTTTTTACGTAATGAATCTTTTTTAAGATATATTTATAATATTTTTTGGCAAGCCGTTCCTGCAAATCTTCGGGAAGTAACCTTTTTATCGATGAAAGTAAGCGAAAAGCCGATTTTTTCAATGAAAAGGTCGGATAAACGCCATCCGCGCCGATCAGGACGATCTTCTTCAAATCGAAAAGCCGATTGACGGCAATATCGAGGACAATTTTCCCGCTGAACGAATGACCGACGAGAATCGGTTTGTCGATCTGTTGAGTTTGACAGAATTCAACAATATAGTTTGAAAAATCCCCGATGAGCCACGGCTTTTCCGGCTCACCCGTCTTTCCGAATCCTTTTAATTCAAGGTTATACACCAGATAACCAAATTGAGTTAAAACATTTTTTAATTCTTCCAAACTGCCCAGATCACCGCCCCAACCGTGAACCAGAACGATCGACGGACCTTCACCGCTTTTCGAGAAATGAAAACTTTCCATAAATTGATGAGAAATAGATGTTCAAAAGAATAATAAACAGATGTCCGTCAAATGTTAAGCAAAAGGTTCAGAAAATCAAACAAATCTGTATTTTATGAATAATAAATTTGAGGAAAAGAATGTATTGGCTCGATAATTTTCGACTGTTCGCCGAGTTTATTTTGCGTTTTGTCACGAACGATAAAACAAAATCGGATTCGACAAAATAATGATCGGACGGAGAAAAACAGCGAACTGAAAGACAAAAAAAAGGTCAAAGCCCGAATATATCCGGGCTTTGACCTTTTTTAATTCAGCCTTTATCTGTAAAAATTTAGTGAGTCGTGCTGGGCTCGAACCAGCGACCCGAAGATTAAGAGTCTTCTGCTCTGCCAACTGAGCTAACGACCCAAAAAAGCGAACGAGTTGGATTATAGCAACAATAAAACCAAAATCCAAAGCGGAATTTTGCAAAAAAGACAAGTTTTTTACGTTCGCAGTTTTGCAAAACCCGTTCTTATAGAGAAAATAGAAGCTGAATGAAAGAATGTTCCGAATGCAAGCTCTGTTATCCCGACGATGTCAACTTTTGTCCTGACGATCAAAAGCCGACGCGCCTTGTTTTGCCCGGCACACAGCTTTTGGCGAATCGCTACTTTCTCGAAAAGCAACTCGGCAAGGGCGCGATGGGACAGGTTTATCTTGCCAAGGACAAAAAGTTTGAAGCGCGCAACGTCGCCGTCAAAACAGTCCGGCAGGATCTATTGAACAGTGAAGATATGCAGGAAGGCGAAGCGATCGCGCGATTCGGGCGCGAAGCGCAATCGGCAGCTTCGATCCAGCATCCGAATACGGTCAGCGTGACGGATTTCGGCGAAACTCCCGAAGGCGTGTTCTACCTTGTGATGGAATACGTCGAAGGCGAAACCTTGCACCGTCTGTTGCGCCGCGAAGGAACGCTGTCGGTCAAACGTTCGGTCAAATTGCTGCGGCAGATCGCCGACGGGGTCGAAGCCGCGCACGATGCGGGAATTCTTCACCGCGATCTGAAACCCGCCAACATTTTTCTGATGTCGAAAGGCAAAACGCAGGACGACGGCTTTATCAAGGTCGGCGATTTCGGTCTCGCAAAGATCGTTAATCAAGCCGCTTCGGGCATCAATTCAAAAGACGGTCCGGCATCGCGCGGGATTATCGGGACGCCGGAATTTATGGCTCCCGAACAGATGCAACCCGAACTTGGCGTTGACGGACGCGCCGATCTTTACGCGCTCGGGA
>JBBQOA010000696.1:0-2199 GCA_038330465.1 Pyrinomonadales bacterium | reverse complement strand
CACGCAGTACGAAAAGGCTCGTTTGAACTAAACGATCTGTTTTCGGGTATTTTTGCGTCCGTCTCGATCTTGCTGATGATCGTCGCCAAAACGCCGCTGCGTGATTCGATTTTGTTTCCGGTCGGTTTGGGCATTGCCGTTTACGGCGCGGTTTATTTCATTGCGCACGATCTTTTCACACATCGCCGTTTTTTGCCTTTTAGTTCAACCAACAAATTGCTTTTGACCGTTCGCGCCGCGCATCAGCGGCATCATCAAACCGCCGAAAAACACGGCATCGAACCGTTCGGTCTGTTCGTTTTCAATTATCTGAAATTTTGGCGAAAACTCTCCGCGCCGAAAACGCGAAAAACGGAAGCCGAGCCCAATCCAACTTCCGCCGAAACAATTTAACTTCTTAAAACTCTTTATTTTACGTCGAGCAAATCCTTCTCGTCCAAGACCGGTTTTTCAACCATCACGGGATGCCGTTTGGAAACTGCCTTGAGCGCCTCGCCCGCCGGAGCCATTTCGACGTGCGACGAAAGAACGCGGGTAATTCTTTTCGGCAGCAGCATCGGCGCGATTCCCGCGATCGAATTCGCGAGCGAAACAATATCGCCGCCGCCCGACCAATTTTCGCGAACGACCGCTTCGTCCGTCCGGTTCAAAAGCCGTAAAAGCGTCAGCGCGACCAGATAAATATCGTCAACCTGTCCGATAAACGGGATCACGTCGGGAATAAAATCGAGCGGCATAATGACGTAAACGATCGCTCCGCCGAACAAAACTTTTTCCGTCAACGGCACGCGGCTGTCTTTCATGAGTCTGCCTAAAAGCGTGAACATATTCGGCAGAAACATCAGAAAACTGTTCATTCTGCCTTTGATCTGCGATTTTTCTTTGCGCGTCGGTTTGGTCGGTTTTGCCATCTTTGCTTTTGCCATAAATTTTTTTCCCCTTTTAAGTCTAAAAAATAGCACAGATTTGAGCAAGTTTGTTATCAAAAAGTTGTATGGTAAATTTGGTCTTTGGCTTTTGGCTTTTGTCTTTTAGTTTGTTTACCGTAAAAATTTAGCGGAACGAAGGTTCAAAAACCAAAAACCAAAAACCAAAAACTATGATTCTAGAAAAAATTCGACAAAAAGCTTCTGCAAACTTACAACATATAATTTTGCCCGAAGGCGAAGATCCGCGCACCGTCGAGGCTGCCGCCATTTGCGCCCGTGAAAAACTGGCGCAAATTACGCTTCTCGGCAACGAAGAAAAAGTCCGTGCGCTGGCGCGTGAAACCGGTTCGAATCTCAACAGCGTCGAAATTCTCGACCATCTGAAATCTCCTGATTTTGGGCGCATTGCGCAGTTTTATCACGAATTGCGGCGCGCCAAAGGGGTCACGCTCGAAGAAGCTGAAACAGCCGTTAAAGACCCGCTTTATTACGGAAATCTGCTCGTCAAACTCGGAAAAGCGGACGGTTCGGTCGCGGGCGCGACGAACACGACGGCGCACACGGTTGCCGCCGCGCTGCGCTGCGTCGGCGTCGGCGCCGGTTTCAAGATCGTTTCGTCGTTCTTTTTAATGATCGTGCCCGATAAAAAATTCGGCGCCGGCGGAGCGCTTATTTACGCCGATTGCGGCGTCGTGATCGACCCGAACGCGGGCGAGCTTGCCGAAATCGCGATCGCTTCGGCTGATTCGTGCCGCGCCCTTTTAGGAGTCGAACCGCACGTCGCGATGCTTTCCTTTTCGACCAAAGGCAGCGCCAGACATCCGTCGCTCGAGAAGATCATCGAAGCCGTCAAAACCGTCCGCGCCCGACTGCCCGAACTCGAAATCGACGGCGAACTCCAAGCCGATGCCGCGCTTGTTCCGAGCGTCGCCGAATCAAAAGCGAAAGGCTCAAGCGTCGCAGGGAAAGCAAATGTTTTGATTTTTCCCGACCTTAACTCCGGCAATATCGCCTATAAATTGACCGAGAGATTAACCGGCGGAACCGCCATCGGACCGATCCTGCAAGGCTTGGACAAACCCTGCAACGATCTTTCACGCGGCTGCAAAGCCGAAGACATCGTTGACGCGGTCGCGATCACGGCAGTTCAATCACAAGCGCGAAGACAAATTTAAAATCCATCACTCAAAATATTCGGTTTCATAAAGAAAGACGGGCGCGGAAACCGCAAGTTTCCGCGCCCGTCCTTACTTTATCGCTATTTTTACTT
>JBBQOA010000695.1:0-2216 GCA_038330465.1 Pyrinomonadales bacterium | reverse complement strand
AATCCAAAATCCAAAATCCAAAATCCAAAATCGTCCTGCGCCGTTCGCGCGGATTTGCGCCGATGCCAGTGAAAACGTCCTTCAAATTCGCCAAACAAATTCTCGCGTGCGGCGCCGAGCTTAAAAACACTTTTTGTTTGACCAAAAACAATTACGCCTTTATCTCGCATCACATCGGCGATCTCGAAAACTTAGAAACCTTGCGATCTTTTACCGACGGCATCGAGCATTACAAACGACTTTTTAATCTCGCGCCCGAAATTGTTGCTTACGATCTGCATCCCGAATATCTTTCGACGAAATTCGCACTTGAAACGGACGCGGAAAAGATCGGCGTTCAGCATCATCACGCACATATCGCATCGTGTCTCGCGGATAACGGCGCGGAAGGCGAAGTGATCGGCGTCGCGATGGACGGAACCGGTTTCGGTCTGGACGGGAAGATCTGGGGCGGCGAATTTTTTGTCGCTGATTTTCGGGCGGCGGAGCGCATTGCGCATCTCGAATACATTCCTCTGCCCGGCGGCGCGAAAGCGATTCGCGAGCCGTGGCGGATCGCGGCGCTATATCTCGAAAAAACCTTCGGCGAGGCGTTTTTAGATTTAGATCTGCCGTTCGTGCAAAAGCTCAATCGAACCGAATGGAAAACCTTGCAAAGTATGATTAAGACCGGCACGAATTGTCCTGAAACTTCGAGTGTCGGCAGACTTTTCGACGCGGTTTCTGCGCTTTTGGGTTTGCGAAACTCGGTCAATTACGAAGGTCAGGCGGCGATCGAACTTGAGATGATTGCCGACCGGCGCGCCGAAAATAATTATGAATTTACGCTCGACGAGAGTAAATTAATAAAAAGCGAACCGGTTATTAGAAAAGCAGTTGAAGATTTATTGAATGGCGTTTCCGCATCGGAAGTTTCCGCGCGGTTTCATCTGGCGGTCGTCGATTTGATCGCGAAGATCGCGCGGCAGACGCGCCGCGAACGAAATTTAAATCGCGTCGCGCTCTCGGGCGGCGTTTTTCAAAATATGTTTTTGCTTGAAAGAGTTTGCCGCCTTCTTGAATCGGATGGTTTTGAAGTTTTGACGCACCGCCGTGTGCCGTGTAACGACGGCGGCATTTCGCTCGGTCAGGCGGCGGTTGCGAATGCGCTTTGTCACAGCCGTCAGCGGTAGCGGGCGGCTCGATGTTATTGACAAGAAAGTTGAAAAGAAAATCAACCATCCGCTACCGCAGATGGTTCTGACAGGAGAATTTATGTGTTTAGCGATACCGGGCAAAATTGTCGAAATCATTGATGCGGATAACTTTATCGCCAAAGTCGAAGTCGGCGGCGTGCGGCGCGGCATCAATATCGGAATGCTCGACGACATCAAAATCGGCGATTGGGTGCTGATCCATGTGGGTTTTGCAATGAGCAAAATTGACGAAAAAGAAGCTGCCGAAACCTTGCGCACCTTGCAGGAATTAGGCGCGTATCAGGAAGAATTCGAGCAGTTTGAAACCTCGATAAATTAAAACGGCGATCAGCGATCAGTGAACAAAAATTCCTACTGACCGCTGACTGCTGACTGCTGATTACTAGAATATGACCAAAGCGATCGACGATTTTTCGCAGTCTTTTTACCCGTTTCTGCACGAGGAAAATACCAAACCGCAGAGACTCGGTGAAGAACTGCGTTTTTCGCTGATGGAAAAAGTGCGCGAAAGCGTCGCGGTCAAACAGAAGTTTTTTGAAGCGAATAAAGACGAAATCTTAGAAGCGGCGCTGGTTTTGGCGCGAAGCTTTTACCACGGGAAAAAACTGCTCGTTTGCGGAAACGGCGGTTCGGCAACCGACGCCCAACACATCGCCGTTGAATTTATGCACCCGATCACGGTCGGACGCAAGGCGCTGCCGGCGATCTGTCTGAACAACGATATGGCGATGGTCACGGCGGTTGCCAATGACGTGAGTTTTGCGGATGTTTTTGTCCGGCAAATCATTGCTTTGGGAAACGAAGGCGACGCGCTGATCGGGCTTTCGACGAGCGGCAATTCCGAGAATCTCCTGCACGCTTTTCAAACCGCGCGCAAAATGCGTCTTAAAACGATCGGTTTGGCAGGCGGCGACGGCGGAAAAATGGCGGAAATGAAAGCGCAGGGCTTGATCGATTTTTGCTTGACCGTCCCGACTTCGAGCGTGCACCGCATTCAGGAATCGCACGTCACGCTTTACC
>JBBQOA010000694.1:0-2238 GCA_038330465.1 Pyrinomonadales bacterium | reverse complement strand
TTTGAAGCGGCGGGCTGGCACGTTTCGACCGTCGAGGACGGCAACGATCTCGACGCGATCGAAGCGGCGATTATCGAAGCGCAAACGGTTAACGATAAACCTTCGCTGATTCGCGTCCAGACGATCATCGGTTTCGGAATGCCGAAACAGGGCACGAACAAAGCGCATTCGGACGCTCCCGGCGAAGAAGCGGTGCGCGAAACAAAACGAAACTTAGGTTGGGACGAAGACGCGCAGTTTTACGTTCCCGACGAAGTTTACGCGCATTTCCGCGAAGCCATCGAACACGGCGCGCAGCTTGAAAACGATTGGAACGAATTGGTCGCTGCCTACGGCGAAAAATACGCGGATGAAGGAAACATTTTCAATCAGACCATCAAAGACGAACTGCCCGAAGGCTGGGAAGACGCGCTGCCGACCTTTGAAGGAACGGAAGCCAAAGCGACCCGCGCTTTTTCGGGCGAGGTGATCAACGCGATCGCCGCCAAAATTCCCGGGCTGATCGGCGGTTCGGCGGATCTTGCGCCGTCAAATAACACGGATATAAAATCTTCTGTCGGGCTCGAAGCCGGTTCTTATGAAGGACGAATTCTGCATTGGGGAATCCGCGAACACGCGATGGGTTCGACGATGAACGGCATCGCGCTGTACGGCGGTTTGATTCCTTTCGGCGGAACATTTCTAACCTTTTCCGATTATATGCGTCCGGCAATCCGGCTTGCCGCGCTCTCCGGCGCGCAGGTCATCTACGTTTTCACGCACGATTCGATCGGCTTGGGCGAAGACGGACCGACGCATCAATCGGTCGAACATCTGGCGGCTTTAAGAGCGATTCCAAACCTTGCCGTCATTCGTCCGGCGGACGCGCACGAAGTTCGTGAAGCGTGGCGTCTCGCGATCCTTCGCCGCCACGCGCCGACAGCTTTCGCGCTGTCGCGTCAAAAGGTCGCGCTCATCGACCGCATGAAATTTGCGTCCGCCGACGCGACGGCAAAAGGCGCGTATGTCTTAGCCGAAGCGTCGGACGGCGCGCCGCAATTGATCCTGATCGCAACCGGTTCGGAAGTCGGTCTCGCAATGCAGGCACGCGAACAACTCGAAGCCGACGGCGTTTCAACGCGAGTTGTTTCAATGCCGTGCTGGGAATTTTTTGACGAACAATCGGATGATTACAAAGAATTGGTTTTACCAAGATCCGTCAAAGCGCGTCTCGCGATCGAAGCCGGCGTCAGTTTAGGCTGGGCAAAATACGTCGGACTCGAGGGCGATACGCTGACCGTCGATAAATTCGGCGCGAGCGCACCCGCCGAAGACGTTTTCCGCGAATACGGTTTTACGGTCGAGAATTTGATAAGTAAGGCGAAAAAATTGATTTGATTTATGGTAAATAATCGATCGGTTCATCAAAAATCCCGCCGAAGTTTTTTAACTTCGGCGGGATTTTCTTTTAGCAAGTTGGCAATAAAAAGATTGTTTTCAACAAATTGTCTTAAAGTTAAGTTTAATAAGCCGTAGTTTTGGTCTATAATTTGGGCAGAAATTTATTTTTAACCAAAAAATTTATGAGTAATCAAACAACCGTTTCCGACATTTTTCGCCGTGCTTTGGAAATCAGGAAGACAACTCCGAATGCGTCTTACAAAGACGTCAAAGCGCAGCTCGTCAGCGAGTTTTCTGGCAAACCGTTTCCGCTTCCGGCGTTTTTGACGATCCCCGAATACGACAACATCGCGCCCGAAGAAGATTGGACCGCCGGTTTGCCGGTCGTTTTGCGCGGGATTCAAACCGAAGATTGGGCGGAAATCGCGCACGGCATCATCATCAGTCTCGAACAGGTTGAAAATTATCCGAAAGAATCCGGCAGAGAAGACGATCCCGCTAAAGAATGGCGCAATCGCGACAAAGGCATCGCCGAAGCCGAAAAGAAAAATCTCGATAAATGGATGCCCGAAGAATTGATGAATATGGCACGAAAAAATGTCGGCAAATAGTTTGCGGAAAATTGGCAGAAAGTTACAGGAAGTCGCTGAGTTTTAACTAACTGCGACTTCCTCTAACTTTCTGTCAACTTAATTTATGAAAGCAGTTTACGTCAAAGAATTCGGCGGCGCGGAAAATCTCGAAATTCGCGAGGTCGAAGATCCGCCGAAACCTCAGAACGCGGAAGTTTTGGTGCGCGTCTGGGCGTCGGCACTAAATCGCGCCGATCTTTTGCAGCGGAAAGGTTTTTATCCCGCG
>JBBQOA010000693.1:0-2255 GCA_038330465.1 Pyrinomonadales bacterium | reverse complement strand
GCGTGGGCGGCGGGCGAAGCCGAAAGATTTGTCGGCGAAGTCGTCCCGGTCGATACGCTCGCGACCGGAAAAGGGAAGTCCGCGCAGACCTTGCGGATTCCGCGCGGCGTGATCTACGGCATCACGCCGTTTAATTTTCCGCTTAATTTGGTTGCGCATAAGGTTGCGCCCGCGCTCGCGGCGGGCAACGCGATCATCATTAAACCGAGTCCGCGCACGCCTTTGACGGCGCTGCTGCTCGGCGAAGTTTTTATCGAAAGCGGTTTGCCGAAAAGCGCGTTGCAGATCGTCCCGATGGACACGAAATATATCGAAACGGTTTACGCTGACGAACGCGTAAAAATGATCTCGTTCACGGGCAGCGCGGCAGTCGGCTGGCAGATCAAGGCACAGGCAAACAAAAAATTCGTGACGCTCGAACTCGGCGGCAACGCGCCCGTCATCGTTGACGAATCAGCCGATTTCGAGCACTCATTAAAACTGACGACGAGCGGCGCGTTCGCCTTCGCGGGACAAGTCTGTATTTCCGTGCAAAGAGTTTATATTCACGAAAAGCTCTTTGATGAATGGACGGAAAAATTTGTCGCGAATGCCAAAAACTTGAAGACGGGCGATCCTTTGGAAGAAACAACCGAATTTTCGACGATGATCGACGAAAAAGCGGCGGAAAGGGCACAGAGATGGGTGACGGAAGCGGATTCGAACGGCGCGGAAATTCTCTGCGGAAACGAACGGCGCGGCGCAATGCTTGAGCCGACCGTTGTCACAAACACGAATCCCGAAATGCGCGTCGTCGCCGAAGAGATCTTTGCGCCGGTCGCCGTCGTCGAAAAGTTTACGGATTTCGGAGAAGCGGTCGAGCTCGCAAACAACTCGAAATACGGATTGCAAGCAGGCGTTTTTACAAACAATTTAGTTAATATGCGATTTGCTTCCGAAAATCTCGAATACGGCGGCGTGATCGTCAACGACGTGCCGACCTTCCGGGTTGATAATATGCCCTACGGCGGCATCAAAGATTCCGGCTTCGGTCGCGAAGGCGTCCGCTACGCGATGGAAGAAATGAGCGAAATTCGGCTGATTGTGATAAATTAAAACAGCCACGGCGCATTCATCTAGTGGTTAGGATACGAGGTTCTCAACTTTGAAACAGGGGTTCAATTCCCCTATGCGCTACCAATTGATTATGGAAAATTCATAAAATATTTCGAGGCTGATATGCGAAAAATTGTTTTAAGTTTCCTGATTTTTTCCGAATTTTTTAATCTTTCCTGCCAAAAACAAGTATTTAGTTCGCCGGTTTCATCAAATGAAAGAATGGTGGAAATTCCTAAACCGACACCGACGCCCGAAAAGTTTGAAAAAATCTATGTAATCGACGCGATGGATGACAATAGTCACTCTTTACTGGAATTTCAAGATTATCAGATCGAGAAAGTTACGGTCAAGAAAAGTGACGAATATGATAATCCGAAAGCAGATATTTTCGATGCTGTTGTCTCAAAAAACGGCAAAAAAATCGCCAGACTCGAGGGGACTTACTATCCGTTGGGAAACTGGATGAACTTTGGACTTTATCCGTTTTTGGGTGAATCCGTCCAACAATTGTGGGTTTCTGACAGAACCGGTAATAAAGACGGAAATGATTGGATTGTTTCACTGTCCCCGAAATTTGAGGTTATTTTCGACAGCAATGATTATAAATATTGGCAGAATTCAGGGTTTGTTGATGTTGAAAAAGACGGCGTTCTTGAATTATTGGTCGCGCAAGTAAATGATCTAGACCTTGGATTGGCAAGTATGAATGATCCTTGGGCGGAAGTCGTCTTCAAATACGATCCTAAAACTCACAAATATCAGCCCGCAAGCCATATTCTAACGGAATATACATTGGACGGCATTGTGGAAAAAATCAATAAATACCGGGAAGCCGATTCCAAATCTTTCAAAGATTTGCTCGAAATAATGTTGATATATTTCTATGCCGGTAAAGAAAACGAAGCGTGGAATTTTTTCGCCGAGAATTTTTCACCAAAAGATAATTACTCGGGGCGGGTCAGTGATAAAAAGCAAGCCCGAAAGACTATTAAAACCGCACTCGACAAAGACCCGATCTATAAATACATCAAAGCCGATTTGAAGAAAAACAAATAAAATCTCAAACACAAAAAATTTTAATTCTTAATTAATTTATGCTTTTTCGGGTTGCCGACAATTTATACTGGCTGAGCCGCTATCTCGAACGGGCGGAACAT
>JBBQOA010000692.1:0-2275 GCA_038330465.1 Pyrinomonadales bacterium | reverse complement strand
GGACTTTTTATACGCCTTATTAGACGACATTTTCCAACGGTTATGTGATAGCAACCGGACTCGGAATCTTTATCGCAGGGTTTTCTTCAATTCTGACCGGACTGAATTTTATCGTGACCGTTCACACGATGCGTGCACCGGGAATGACTTGGTTTCGCCTGCCGCTTTTTGTTTGGTCGCTTTACGCGACGAGCCTCGTCATGATTTTGGGGACGCCGGTGATTGCGATTACGATTTTGCTGCTTGCCGTCGAGCGTTTAGCAGGTGTCGGAATTTTCGATCCCGCTTTGGGCGGTGATCCAATTTTGTTTCAGCATCTTTTCTGGTTTTACTCGCATCCGGCGGTTTATATTATGGTTTTGCCGGGAATGGGCGTAGTTTCCGAACTCATTTCCAGTTTCTCACGCAAGGCAATTTTCGGATATGCGTTTGTCGCCTTTTCTTCGATAGCAATTGCCGTTTTCGGTTTTCTCTTCTGGGGACATCACCTGTTTGTCAGCGGACAATCAATTTATGCGAGTATGGTTTTCTCCTTTTTATCAATGGTCGTGGCGATTCCGTCAGCGGTCAAAGTTTTTAACTGGACGGCGACGCTTTACAAAGGTTCGATTTCCTACGACACCCCGATGCTTTACGCTCTATTCTTTATCGGTTTATTTTTAATCGGCGGTTTAACCGGACTGTTTTTAGGTGCACTCGGATTCGATGTTCACGTTACCGACACATATTTTGTGATCGCGCATTTTCATTACATTATGGTCGGCGGCAGCGTTTCGGCATTTTTCGGCGGGTTGTATTTCTGGTTTCCGAAAATGTTCGGACGAATGTATTCGGAATTTTGGGGCAAAATTTCGGCAATGATCGTCTTTGTCGGGTTCAATCTGACTTTCTTCCCGCAATTTCTATTGGGATTTATGGGTATGCCGCGCCGCTATGCTTCCTACGCGCCCTAATTTCAGCTTTTGAATGTTTTCTCAACTCTCGGAGCTTCGATTCTGGCGGTCGGAGTAATAATATCGGCAGTCAATCTCGCTTATGCACTGTTTAAGGGAAAAATTGCCGGTGATAATCCGTGGCTGCTGCCCGGACTCGAATGGCGCACAAGTTCGCCGCCGCCGACTGAAAACTTTGAGAAAACTCCAATCGTAACCTGGGAAGCATACGATTACAGCGAGAATAATGGCTTGTCGGAAACGCCTGAAGAACGTCGCCTGCGAGAAGAAATCGTTACGGTTTTGTAAAAAAAGTAGTAGCGTAAGAAGTTTAGAATTAAAGGTCAAAGAAGTGTAAAGGCGTGGGAAATTACCATTTCGGTATCAGATATTACATTTTATTTTGAAATTTTATAACAACTTAGAGGAGGAAAAATGACTTGTCACGACCGCGATTTTAATGCGGCACAGTATGTCGAAATTGCAGGTCAATTCCTGCTTTCTACCGAGTCGGACGCTCGGAAAGTAACGCCTAAGAGATACGATTCTCATAAGAGTTTCGGCTTAGGAATCTCCAATCCATAAGATGGTTTTAGGTTTTATTGGAGAGGATGTCAATCTGTAACGATGACCAGTGACGCGCGTAGAAGTCTGTCGTTCCATAAATAACCACGACGAAGTTCGCTGTGAACTTTGCCAGATTTGCCTTCCGCGCCGGGCGCGACATCGAACGCTTCGTGCAGTTCGGGATTGAAAACTTCGCCCGCGCTGTCGAAAGCTACGACTCCATTTGCATCAAGCACGGCTTTTAAACGACGCTCGATCAATTGCAAACCTTCAACGATTCTTCCATCCGAAGTATCATCTGCATTGGCGAGCGCGAGCGCGAAATCGTCGGCGAGCGAGACGACCCGCAAGAGCAATTCGCGCTTGCCTTTTTCAGAGGCTTCCGCCTGCTCCCTTTTTGTCCGGCGCCGGTAATTTGCATACTCCGCCGCGAGCCGCAAATACTTATCGCGTTCGGCTTCCAGTTCCTTGCGCAGATGCGCCGTTTCATCTTCTACCGGCTGAAAAATACTTACTTCATCAACAAGAACCTGAGATTCATCCGCCGCTTTTAACCGTGTGTTTTGAGTTTCCAATTTCATTTTTTTCTCCTAAAAACTTGCCCCCTAAGCCGCAATGCCCGTTAATAACTATTATATAAATTAAGCAACAGATAAAATAAGCGTGAAAACACCCGATTTTGACAAGTGTTTTCGCTCTTTAAATATATACAGATAGTTCTTAGACTGATTAGTGGTAAGAATAAAAAGGTGCGGAGCCTGCCAAAATTTAAAAAT
>JBBQOA010000691.1:0-2282 GCA_038330465.1 Pyrinomonadales bacterium | reverse complement strand
TTTGTCGAAATTTTTTGCTAATAGTTTTGCAGGGTTTGTTGATAGCTTTTGAAATTCCGCGTCATCTCATCCATCGAATCACCGCCGAATTTTTCGCGCATCGAATTTGCCAGCACGATCGCGAGCATCGCTTCGCCGATCACTCCGGCTGCCGGAACTGCCGTAATATCTGAGCGCTCAAACGCCGCCAGATCTTCCTGTTTTGTTTCAATATCAACCGAATGTAAAGCCTTGCGAAGCGTCGCGATCGGCTTTAGATAGCCGCGCACACGCAATTCTTCGCCGTTTGTAATGCCGCCTTCGAGTCCGCCCGCGCGATTTGTTTTTCGGCGGAAATTATTGTTATCAAAAAATATTTCGTCGTGAACTTCGGAACCGAATTTTTGCGCGTTCGAGACGCCTTCGCCGAGTTCGACGGCTTTGACCGCCTGAATCGACATAAAGGCTTGCGCAATGCGCCCGTCGAGCTTTTCAGCCCACGAAGTGTGTGAACCGAGACCGACCGGCGTGTTTTTTGCGACGACCTCAAATATTCCGCCGACCGTGTCGCCGTTGCCCTTGGCTGTGTCGATCTGTTCGACCATTTGCGCTTCAAAATCCTTGTCAGCACAATTTAACGGCGCATTGATGTCGATCGCGGAAATTTCTTCCCAAGTTTTTTGCAGAGGAATTTCCGGCACGTTGCCGAGTTTGATCACGTGACTTTTGATTTCAATACCGAAATGTTCAAGCAGTTGTTTCGCGAGCGCGCCGCAGGCAACGCGCGCCGCCGTTTCACGCGCCGATGCGCGTTCGAGTATGTCGCGCAGATCACGCGCGCCGAATTTTTGCCCGCCGGCAAGATCGGCATGACCGGGACGCGGACGCGTCAGCATGCGCGGATTTTTCGGCTGAACATCGATCTTTTCCGATGCCATTATTTCGGTCCAATGAACGAAATCGCGGTTGACGATCATCAGAGTAATCGGCGATCCGAGTGTTTTTCCGTGACGAATTCCCGTCAAAAACTCGATTTTATCGGTTTCGATCTTCATTCGTCCGCCACGTCCGTAACCCTGCTGGCGCCGCCACAGTTCGTGATTGATTTTTTCAATATCAATCGCTAAACCGGCGGGCAAACCTTCGATAATCGCGACGAGCGCTTTGCCGTGTGATTCTCCGGCTGTTGTAAATTTAAAATTCATAAAATTTTCGTCTTTAAGGACGTTTAACCTTCTGCAAAATCGGTCTGATGACGATCAGAAAAACACTTAGCAAAATCAATAATCCGCCAAAAAATGTTTCGATTTCAAGGATTTCACCAAAAAAACTTCCGACAATTATGGCGACGAGCGGCGTGACGAGCGAGATCATCATCGCCTTGGTCACATCAATTTTAGACAAAAGCCAGTAATAAAGCCAAAATGCGGCGATCGAGCCGACAATTGCCAAATACAGCACACAGATCACGGCTTGCCCGGTCCAAGAAAAATTTACCGGATTTCCTTCGAGCCAAAACCCGACCAGCCAAAGCGGAAGCTGACCGATCAGCATTTGCCCGAAAACTAAACTTCCCGGGTGTTCCGCTAAACCCTTTGCTTTTGTCAAAACGCTTGCATAAGCTGCGCCAAAAGCACCGACGACAACTGCCAGACTTCCGAGAAATGCGAAATGTCCGTTCAAAAATAACTGTTCACGAAAGATCACGGCAACGCCGATAAGTCCGAGCAAAATCGAGATGACCTTTAAGCGCGTGATCTGTTCGCCAACGTAAATCCGCGCCAAAATCAAACCAAACGCCGGAATCGTCGCCTGCAAAACTGCTGCAAGTCCTGACGTGATATGCTGTTCGCCCCAAAATAGTAATCCGTAATTTAAGAAAAACTGCAAAAAACCGGTAATAAAAATTAGTTTCCATATTTTCTTTCCGCGTGGAAATTCGACTTTTTTTATTAATAAGTACGGAAAAAGAATCAGGCAGGCAACCGAAAATCTGATGGCGGCAAAGCTGACGGGCGGCAGATCGTTCAAACCGAGTTTAATAAAAATCCAGGTCGTTCCCCAAATAACACAAAGCAACAACCAAACGAGCAGTGGTTTCATAAACAAAAAACGAAAAACGATGATCAACTTTCAGGCAAATCGATAGTTTTTCGTTTTTCTGTTTTTATTGTTTAATTTTTCTCGTAAAAACTCAAATGAGTTTCGCCCTGCTTTATGAGCCGCCACCGACGAAGTTCGCCGACTTCATCGGGTAAGACATTTTTGGAATGATGTTCGGCTATCAAAACCCCGTCTTCATT
>JBBQOA010000690.1:0-2283 GCA_038330465.1 Pyrinomonadales bacterium | reverse complement strand
AGGCGATCAGTAATGGAAGAAAACGATCTCAAGTCTGAAAATTCGGAAATCGAAACCGTGCCGCAGATTCACGTCAATGAACTCGGCACGACGAAAGACGCGACCGTCGTCGTTGAAGAAGCGGACCGCACCGTTTTGCTGACCGAACACGAAACGATCATCATTCCGAAAGAAACGATGATCGACGTGCCGCCGAAAAATCGGGCGCGCAAAGTTTACGCGGGAATGTGGGGAAATACCGAATTGATCACGGTCGGGCTCAGTCTGCTGGCGATCTTGACGACCATTTTGCTGTTCGTGTTTCTCGTGCTGCCGGCGCAAAATGAATTGTCTGACAATAGATCCAAGGTCAAAGAATTGGAGGCGCAGCGCGAAACCGCCCAGAAAAGATTCGGGACGATCACGAGCACGACCAAACGCGTCGGTGAATTAACGAGCAGTGTTGACGATTTTGAAACCCGTTTTCTGTCAACCGAAACCAACGGGAAAACCGCGCTTTATCAACAGCTTAACGGTTTGATCGCGGCGTACGGTTTAACGAATACGTCCGGTCCTGATTACGCGCCGCTCGAAATCATCGACCAAAACCGCAACAAGCAGCCGTCTGAAGAAGAAAAAGGTCGGGCGCGGTTTATGAGCATTTATCCGGGCGTTTATGTGACGATGACGCTCGATGGTTCGTATCAAAACTTGCGGCGGTTTATCCGCGAGATCGAAACCAGCAACCAATTTGTCGTGATCAGCTCGATCGAACTCGAACCTTCGGAAAATAAACAGGAGACCAGTCAAGACGTGACGCAGGCGGCGGTCAATAATCCGCCGCAGGTCAATAATCCATCCGCGCAGAATCAGTTTGGCGCGGTCAATCCGAATTTTCAGCCGCAGCAGCAGATCGCGACGAAAGTCGATCGCGGCAAAACACGCGGCGAAACCGTGACTTTGCGGATCGAATTGGCGGCTTATTTTCGCCGTCCGAATTTTCAGCCGCAGCCGGTTAAAACAAGCGCGGAGCAGCAGTAATTTTTAGAGTTAAGTTTTAAGATAATGAAGATTTTTGAGGGTAAAAGTCCGGAAGAAAGAAATAAGATCATCGCCGCGATCGTGATCGGCACGCTCGCCGTGCTGGCGCTCGGCAATCTTATTTTCGCGCCTTTTTCGGGCAGTAAAAAAGCGATCACCGTCAATGTTTCGCCAAGTCCGACGGCAACGGCTTCGACCAGCAAGAACACTGTTGTGACGTCGATGCCAAAACAGGCAGAAATGGATCTCGCCTATACCGCGACGACGATTTCAATGCAGAATCCGCCTTCCGCGCCTGATGCCGGAAGAAACATTTTCGCCTTTTACGAACCGCCGATTCCGACGCCGATTAGTCCGACGCCGATTCCGACGCCGACGCCGTTTCCGGTCGACAAAACACCAACGCCGCCGCAGCCGAATGTTTTGGTCAGCTACATCAGCAAACAAAGCGCTTACGCGGGCGAAAAAGGTTTTAAGCTCGAGATCGGTGGCGATAAATTTACGCCCGACACCTATATCTTTTTCGGCGGCACGCAGCTGCCGACCAATTACGTCAGTCCGCAGCAAATGACGGCGGATATTCCGGCAAACTTTATTGCGACCGCCGGACAGCGAATGATCGAAGTTCGTTCGGCGGACAGCAAACTTTTTTCAAATCAGGTCGGTTTTAATATTCAGGCGCCGCCCTTGCCGCAGTTTCAGTATCTCGGCATCATTTCGCGGAAACGCGGCAACAACGACACGGCATATATTCAGGAGCAGGGAAAAAATGTCCCGTCGAGCGCACGTCTCAACGATATTCTCGGTGGACGTTTTCGGCTTGTCAGTATTTCACCGGCAAAATTATTGGTGCAGGACATCAATTTAGGATTTACGCATTCGATCGAGCTGGTCAAAGGTTCGGGACAAAATTCTTCGACAACGCCGCGACCGAATTTTCCGAATAATCCGAATTTTCCGAATGGGTTTGATCCGAATACGCAAATAAGTCCGCAAAATATTCCGGGTATCCCGAATACTTATAAACAATATGTTCCGCCGACGCCGCAGCCGCAGGATAAAAAGGACGTCGATGACAATGATACCGACGACGGCGACAACTAATTTTAGAGGAAAAAAATTGAAAGTAAAAAAGACAAATCGCCAATCAAAAATCGCCGGTCGCCAATCGGAGCAGGGAATGTCGATGCTCGCGGTTTTGGCGGTGATGGCGATCTTTGCGATGAGTCTGCTGGCGGTCGCGCCGACCGTCTATATCGAGGT
>JBBQOA010000689.1:0-2298 GCA_038330465.1 Pyrinomonadales bacterium | reverse complement strand
AATCGCAAAAACAAACCCAATTTTACAGCGAAACCTTCAAAAATTTACTGGCTGATGAATTAAAAACCTTTGAAGAATTCGATAAAAAAGGCGAATCGAATAAAAAAACGACCGTAAAATCGAGTTTTCTCGTCTATCAATCGGGCAAAAGTGCGAAATCGACCGCCGAACTCCGCAATGTTCTCGAAGTCAACGGCAAACTCATTCCCGACAGCCAGAAACGCGGCGAGGAGTTTTTGGCTGAACTCGATAAACAAACGACGCTCGAAAAAGAACTCAAAGCACTCGAAAGTGAGGGCTTAAAATACGATAAAACGTGGCGAATCAACGGCTTAACGCTCAATCAAGCGGTCGCGCTCGCACCGAATCTGCTTCGTTTTTTCGATTTCAAACTCGACGGCACCGAAACCTTACAGGGTAACGACGTTTATCTTGTCAGTTATCGGCAAACAAAGAAAAGCCCGAATATCCTTGTCAATGAAAAAGACAATTCGACGGACGGGTTGACAGTAAGTTTTAATTTCGAAGTGCCGGACGGGCTCAAAAAAACCGATTTTTTTCTGCGCGGAAAGCTCTGGATCGACACCAAAACATTTCAAATCCGCCGCGAAGAACGTCAATTGGTCACGCAAAAAGGCGAACCCGTCGTGCTGGCTTCAAACATTTTCGAGTATCAGCCGAGCAACTACGGAATTCTTCTGCCGAAGAACATTTCGCTGACGATCTACCAAGCCAAAAAAGAAAAAGGCGGCGATAAATTTACCGTCAAAACGAATACGAAAATCAGTTTTGAATATTCAAACTTTCGACAAACCAATGTCGAAGTCAAGATTTTGGACGATGAAACCGAGTGAAAAAGAAGCGCCGCACTCGAAAGAAATGCGGCGCTTCTTTTTTTATAAGATTGGAAGATCAGGCGTCGATCACCGAAACTTTTGTTTCGATCAATGTTTTTGGGATCAGAGCCGGAAAATACGCCATTATTTCTTCGACTTTCGGTCGTCCGCCGGCAAATCCGGTGACCGCCGGCGGTCCGGTTAAAATCAACGGCGCGAGTTCTTTGGTAAATCGCTCGACATCTGCCCGGCTTTGTCCGCGAACCCCGATCCGCAATTGAACTTCGGGAATATCTTTCGGCGGCGCGCCCGCAAGATGCCCGTGCGTCGCGTTGACGCCGACAAATTCCGTTAAGATCACATCGAATTTCAATCCCAAATTTTCCAGACGGCGGCGCAGGATCTGGTCCGCCGCCCGCGCTTTCTCGTAAGCGTCGGGATACGCGTAAACAAGCGTCCCGACGGCTTTCCAACCTGCCGAATAGGCGATCGAAACTTTGTAGAATTCGGTTTTTGGATTGCCTTTAATGCCGAAAACTTTGACGCGATTGTCGCCGTCAGGAGCTAAATGGATCGAAGAAAAGTCGGCGACGACATCGGGCGTAATGTAGCTTTTCGGGTCGCCCATTTCATATAAAAGCTGTTCTTTGATCGATTGAATATTGACGCGTCCGCCCGTCCCTTCGTGTTTTGTAACGACGAAATCGCCGCCTGGCGCAGCTTCGATGATCGGAAAACCGATGTTTGCAAGATCCGGAATATTCTGCCAATCGTATTGACAATTGCCGCCCGAAGATTGTCCGCCGCATTCGATGATATGTCCGGCAATTGTTCCGGCGGAAACTTTGTCCCAATCTTCAAATGACCAGCCGAACTCGTGCATCAAGGGCGCGAGCGTCAAACCCGTATCGGTGACGCGTCCGCCGATCACGATCTGCGCGCCTTGTTTGAGCGCTTCGACAAGCGGTTCGGCGCCGAGATAGACATTTGCCGATTGAACCTTATCGCGAATCGAGGCGAGCGGTTCGCCCGTTTCCATGTTGTTGATCGCAACGCCGTTTTCGAGAAATTCGTCGAGTTTGTCCAAGATATCATCGCCCATAATGATGCCGATCTTGAATTTTCCCGCGAGTCCGAGTTCGCGCGCAACCTCGCGCACTGCTTCGGCACAGCCTTCGACATTAACGCCGCCCGCGTTTGCCGTCACTTTGATATTTCTTTCGACACAATCGGGCAGAATCTCGCGCATCAGACTGATAAAATCACGCGCATAACCCGCTTTCGGATCGCGGGCGCGTTGTTTCTGCAAAATGGACATCGTCACTTCCGCCAGATAATCCAGCATCAGATAATCAATCTGCCCGCCGCGCACTTGATTAACGGGCGCCGTCAGCAAATCACCCCAGAATCCTTGACCGCCAGCTACTCTAACTTTTTGTTTCATAAAGATAATATTTGTTTA
>JBBQOA010000688.1:0-2352 GCA_038330465.1 Pyrinomonadales bacterium | reverse complement strand
AATATATTTTTCTTTATTTCTTGGCTTATGTTTCAAATGCGTAACTCCTATTTTAATATGAACTTAATAAACATTTTTCTTTATTTGAAATCTCAGATTATTAAGAACCATCAAAAATGAATTAGTCAGTTTGGTTTCGATTTTTTACAAACAATAATTTTTTACGCGCGGGGGCGCGTTCGAAACTAACGTCCAAAATCATCCTGAAGCCGCACAATATCGTCTTCGCCGAGATAACTGCCCTTCTGAACCTCGATAAAAATCAGTAGGTCCGCGCCCGGATTTTCAACGCGATGCGCCGTTCCGACTGAAATATCGATTGATTCTCCCGCTTTTTTGATAATGTCCGCGCCGTCGAGCGTGATTTTTGCCGTGCCTTGCACGACAAACCAATGCTCGGCGCGCTGCGCGTGTTTTTGATAGCTCAGACGCTTTCCAGCCAAAACTTCGATGCGTTTGACCTTAAAATCTGCGCCTTCGTCGAGCACCGTAAAATTTCCCCACGGACGTTCGTCATACTTCGGCGAATTATCAATTTCTGCTGCTTCTTTCATATCTTTATCATCCTATTTTTCAACAACTTCAAGCTTAGCTATGATCAAATCAACGGAATTTCCGCCGACCATGATCTGAAATGCGCCGGGTTCGACGACCCGTTTCATTTCACGATTATAAAATGATAACTTTTCCGGCGTGATCTTGAAAATAACTTTTTTTGTTTCGCCCGCGTTGAGCGTGATCCGCGCGAAATCGCGCAGTTCCTTGACGGGGCGCGTGACGGAGCTGACTTCATCGCGGATATACATCTCGGCAACTTCATCGCCGCGCCGATTTCCGGTGTTCATGACATTCACTGAAACGGTCGTTTCGCCATTTGTCGAGATGCTCGGATTTTCGATTTTCAAATCCGAATATTTAAATGTCGTGTAGCTTAAACCGAAACCGAAGGGAAAGAGCGGCGCGCTCGAAGTGTAAAGATAACCGCGTTTTGCCGAAGGTTTTTGGTAATAATAATCGGGCAGTTGCCCGACCGAACGCGGAAATGTGACGGGCAATTTTCCGCCCGGATTATAATCGCCGAAGATCACGTCGGCGGCAGCCGTGCCGGTTTCTTCACCGAGATAAAAGCCTTCGAGAATCGCCGGCACGTTTTCGGCAACATAATTGATCGCCAGCGGACCGGAATTCGTCAGAAACACGACGGTCGGTTTGCCAGTCGCCAAAACGGCTTTGACGAGTTCGTTTTGCCGCCCGACAAGATCGAGCGAATCGCGGTCGCCGAGATGATTATCCGCCCAAGCCTCTTTATTCGTGTCTTCGTTGCCGCCGATCGATAAAATTACAACATCGGAATCGGCAGCAGTTTTGACGGCTTCGGCGATCAATTTTCGGTCGTCCGACTCGTCGCTGAGCGTCGAAGTGTCGGCAAACCAATTGCCGCCTTCCTTGGTGATCTTGACGCCTTCCGCGTAATTTACTTTGACCGCGCTGCCAAGTTTGTTTTGAATTCCTTCAAGCAAACTGACCGCGCGCGGCGGTTTCGGATCGGTGTAGCCGCCTAAGTGAGCTTTCGCCGCATTCGGTCCGATGACGGCGATCGATTTGAGTTTCGTGCGGTCGAGCGGCAGCAGATTTTTATCGTTTTTGAGCAGCGTGATCGAACGCCGCGCCATTTCGAGCGCGAGGGCGCGATGCTCCGCGCTGTCAACGATCTTCGCCGCATTATTGGCGTCCGTGTATGGATTTTCAAAAAGTCCAAGCTGAAATTTCGAGCGCAAAACTCTGCCGACGGCTTTATTCAAAGTTTCTTCCGGAATTTTCCCCGTTTTGACCTGTTCGACCAAAGTCAGATAAGCGTCGGGATCGGGCAATTCGATATCAACGCCGGCTTCGAGCGATTGCCGCGCCGAATCGGCTTTATCGACCGTCACGCGGTGGCGCGTTTGCAGTTCGCCGATCGCGTAATAATCGGAAACGACGACGCCTTCAAATCCGAATTGGTCGCGCAAAATGGTTTGCAGAAAATATTTATTGACGTGCGCCGGAATGCCGTCGAGTTCGTGATAGGCGGGCATAATGCTTTGCAATCCGCCTTCTTTGATCGCCGCTTCAAAGGTTTTTAAATGCGTTTCGCGCAATAATCTTTCGGAAAGATTAACGGGCGCGATGTTCGTGCCGCCTTCGGGCTGACCGTGACCGATAAAATGTTTGCCGGTCGCAATGACGTGCGTCGCATCAATTTTCGGATTCTGATTATTCGCGCCGCCCTGCAGCGCTTTGACGACGGCGACGCCGAACCGCGACGCAAGATAAGGATCTTCGCCGTAAGTTTCTTCGGTGCGTCCCCAACGC
>JBBQOA010000687.1:0-2352 GCA_038330465.1 Pyrinomonadales bacterium | reverse complement strand
GGCGGTTGCGGCGGTGGCGATTAAAAATTTTGTTAACGCCAAGCGACTAAGATTCAAAGGCGCAATGTGTTTTAAAGATACAAAAAACAAGCAAAATTATAAAAATACCTTTGCGGCGGACGATCTTGGTAGTTGAGCGTTAAATTAAAAATGAACGAATCCGAAATAAAAGATTTCTGGCAAGGTCATCCGTGCGGTGAGGATTTTGTCGGCGGCGCGGAAAATTACAAAGCCGATTACGAAAAATTTTTTTCTAATTACGACAAATTCCGCTACGCGAAAGAACCGCACATCCTTGATTGCCTCAAAGATATAGATTTTCAAGGAAAAAGAACACTCGAAATCGGACTCGGGCAAGGCGCCGATGCTGAACAGATCATCAAGCTCGGCGCCGATTGGTTCGGACTTGATCTGACGCTTGAATCAACAAAAAGAGTTCGCGTCAGAATGGATCTGCGAAAACTGAAAATCGGCGGAATCACTAATGGTAGCGCGGTCGCGATGCCGTTTGCCGACAACAGTTTCGAGATAGTTTTCAGTCACGGCGTACTGCATCACATTCCCGAAATTGAAAAGGCGCAGTGCGAGATCCGGCGTATCTTAAAACCTGCCGGCGAACTGATCGTGATGCTTTATGCGAAAAATTCTTTAAATTATAAATTATCGATTTCGGTGGTTCGCCGGTTAGGTTTGCTCGGAATGTATTTCGCCAAACCGAACGCGAACGGACTTCTCGGACAACATATCGCGAATGCCAAAAAGCTTGGTTTACGCAATTATTTGAAAATGGAGAATTTTATTCATCGCAATACCGACGGCGCGCTCAATCCGTATTCAAAAGTTTATGATCTGCGCGAGGTCGAAAAGGATTTTCCAGATTTTAAAATCGTCCGATCCTACAAAAGATTTATGCACTCGCCGCCGCTTCCGGTCGGGAAATTACCTTTTGAAAACCTTTTTGGCTGGCATCTTTGGGTTCATTTGAAACCCAAAAATTAACGCTGTCGCGCAATTCGTCATAAGGGCGTAAAAAAAACATCGAAATGAAAGCGGAAAAGCTTGCAAAATTAGGAGTCGGACTCGGTTTTCGCGAACAGTTTCAGGCAAACATTTTTCTCAATCAGGACAAAATTGATTTTCTTGAGATCACGACCGACCATTATCTCGACGCAAAACCCGACAAACTCGAAGAACTACGACTTCTGAAAGCGCATTTTCCGCTGATTCCGCATTCGCTCGAATTATCTTTGGGAAGCGCCGAAGGCATCGACGAAGAATATCTCGAAAAGGTCGCCGAATTGGTTGAAATTGTCGAACCAAATTGGTTTTCCGATCACCTTTGTTTTACGAGATCGGGCGGCGTCAAAATTGGACACCTCGCGCCGGTGCCGTACACATTAGAAGCCGTCAAAGTATTCGTCAAAAATATCGCGCACGTCAAAAAACGGATCAAAACGCCGCTCGTTCTGGAAAATATTACATATCTTGTGCAATTTCCCTCGTCCGAAATGGCGGAAAGCGCGTTCATCAAAACTATTCTCGAAGAAACCGATTGCGGCTTTTTGCTCGATGTCACAAATCTTTATATCAACTCGCAAAATTTCGGATTCGATTGGCGCAAATTTCTCGACGAAATCCCGCTTGAACGAGTTGTTCAGCTTCACTTTGTCGGGTCGCACAAACACGGCAAGCGTTTGATCGACGCGCACGCAAATCGCACCGAAGAAGATATCTGGAAGGTTTTCGAAGAAGTTTGTAGAAGATGTGAGATCAAAGGCGCGGTGCTCGAACGCGACGAAAATTTTCCGCCGTTCGCCGAAATATTGGAAGAACTGGAAATGGCGCGTTTGTTTTTGAAAAAATCGAACATAAAAAATTTTTCCGCCGTATAAATTTTAGAGTTTTACAAAGGTTAGAAAATCAGAAATCTAAAATCGAGATATGTTTTGTCCAAATTGCAGTGCCGAAAATAAAAGTGACCAGCATTTTTGCCGTTCGTGCGGCTTAAAACTGGATGCGATTTCGCAGGTTCTTGCCGAACAGTTTCCAACCAAAGAATATGCGCAGCTTCAAAAACGCAAAGAACTTTTTGAAAATTTGGGCAACTTTGCGCTGTCTGGTTTTGGTATCATCGGGATTGCGTTTGTCATCGCAATTGTCGGCTATTACAAAATGATTTTGTTCGGGGCTGATGTTTTATTTTGGTCGGGATTTACAGCTTTTTTGGTTTTCGGTCTGCTTTCGGCTTTTTTCTTCAGCTATCCGAAGTTGTTTATGAAATTTGAAAAAGTCAATCCGCGCCTGTCGCCGATTGAAACAGGTCAACTTTCTGTTCCGACAAAAAAACTCATC
>JBBQOA010000686.1:0-2353 GCA_038330465.1 Pyrinomonadales bacterium | reverse complement strand
CGAAAACAATTCTCGAATTCAGGATCAATAAAGAAGAAAAAAGTTTTATCGAACTCAATCTTTGCCCTGTTTATGACGAAAATGGCGCAACGCGAAAAATCAAACATATTTTTCTGTGCGGAACAGATGTGACGGCACGTGAAAAAGAGATCGAATTTTATAAAAAACGCAGTGAGCAACTTTTATACGCGGCTGAAAGTGCCGAAGTTGGTTTGTGGTTTTGGGATTTGGTTGAAGGCAAAATATTTTCCACCCCGAAATGCAACGAATTTTTTGAAATTTCGCCGTATGAAACGATAATTTATCCTGATTTTTTGGAATCGGTCTATCCGGACGATCGCCAAAATTTGATCGACGTATTTTTAGAATCTCAAAAAAACGGAACGGAATACGATGTTGAATATCGCGTTTTTCACTCTGAAGGAAAAATTCACTGGCTTTCAACGCGCGGCAAAACATATCTTGATTCCGAAGGAAATCCGGTCAATATGATGGGCGTCATTCGCCAGATAACCGAACGCAAAAATGCCGATAAAGAACTTTCGAAAGTTTACGCGCTCGAAAAAAAAGCGCGTGACGAAGCCGAAGATGCCAATCGCACGAAAGATTATTTTCTCGCACTCGTATCGCACGAACTGCGCTCGCCGCTCAATGCCATTTTAGGTTGGACAAAAATTTTATTGACCAAAGAAATTAACGCTGAAGTACGGCAAAACGCGCTTGAAACAATTGAACGAAGTGCATTGTCGCAAGCAAAATTGATCAGTGATTTGGTTGATTCAGCGCGAATCTCTTCGGGAAAATTGCGGCTTGAGCTTCGACCGATGAATCTTTTTGAAGTGATAAAAACGGTTTACAACGCGCAAAAACCGATGGCGGAAACCCACAATATTGATCTCGAATTTAATTTTGATACTGAAAATACGGTAGTTTTCGGCGACCTGATCAGACTTCAGCAAGTTTTTACAAACCTTCTCACAAACGCTTTGAAATTTACGCCCGATGGCGGAAAAGTTCAAATATCGTTGGCAACCGGCGAAAAAGAGGTTTCAGTTTCTATCAAAGACGACGGACAAGGCATCAGTCCGGAAACACTGCCGCAAATCTTCCGTCAATTTTCCCAGGGCGACGAAACAAATACACGCGACCAAGGCGGCTTGGGTTTAGGATTATCAATCGTCAAGACATTGGTCGAAAAACACGAAGGAACAGTTAGCGCCAAAAGCGATGGCATCGGGCAAGGCTCGATATTTACGGTTAATCTGCCATTATTTATTCACCAAGATAATTTTTCAAGCGAAAATGAAAAATCGGAAAGTTCCCAGGAAATGCCTTTAGAAAAGCTGAAAATTCTATTGATTGAAGATGACACGGATTCGCGTGAGGTTCTGCATTTATTTCTCGAGCACAACGGCGCGCTTGTCGAAAGTGTTGAATCAGCGGCAAAAGCTTCCTTGATCTTAGAGAACTCCGGAAACAAATTTGATGTAATTATTTCGGATTTAGCAATGCCGAATGAAGATGGTTATTCATTGATCTCACGGATTCGGCAATTTCCGGCGGAGAAAGGCGGACAGATTCCCGCGTTGGCATTGAGCGCATTTGCCGCCAAAGATTACCGCGAAAGAGCATTTTCATCCGGTTTTCAAAAATATCACACCAAACCTTTTGATCCGGATCTATTGATCTGCGATATTCTCGGTTTGATTGCGAAGTAGAATTAAAAGTGAAAAGGTTTTGTGGAATATTATCAACAAAACCTTTTCACTTTTTTCATTTTCAGCCTTTCATTCTTTGCGCTTTGCTGACAAGTTTGACAAATTCGGTGCGGTAATTTTTCAAATCGTTGCCGCGCGCGGAATTGGCCATTTGCCAGATATTGTTTAATGTCGCATTGCCTTTGTAATTTGAATCGCGCAGGATCATTCCGAATCCGGCAACCGCCGATGCAAAACGCAGATTCTCCGACGCATTTTCAAAAGCGTTATTTTTATCGAGCAAACCAATCGTCAACAGACGGCTTTCGTTTCCGTCCGGCTCTTTGTAGCGCAGTTTGACCGTCAAAAGTTCGGCATTAAAACGCGTATCGGAAGGCGCAACTTTGCTGTAACGCAAATCATCAACGCCCGGATTTTCAACCTTTTGTCCGGCGGGAACGATCTCATAAAGCGCCGTCACGGTATGTCCGGCACCGATCTCACCCGCGTCTTTTTTGTCGTCGTTGAAATCTTTATCAGCCAGCAATCGGTTTTCGTAACCGAGCAGACGATAACCGGCGACCTTGGCGGGATTGAATTCGACCTGAATCTTGACATCTTTCGCAATCGTATAAAGCGTTCCGGCGACTTGCTGA
>JBBQOA010000685.1:0-2374 GCA_038330465.1 Pyrinomonadales bacterium | reverse complement strand
CCGGATTTTACGACGAAAAATCAAAACGGCGAAGATATAAAACTCACGGATCTGCGCGGAAAAAGGGTTGTTTTATATTTTTATCCGAAGGACGACACGCCCGGCTGTACGAAAGAAGCGTGCAGCTTGCGCGATTCGTTTGATGTTTTCGAGGAAAAAGGAATCCGCATTTTCGGCGTTTCGACCGACGACGAAAAGTCGCATCAAAAGTTTATCTCGAAATACTCATTGCCGTTTGATCTGCTTGCCGACACGGACAAAACGCTCGTTAATGCTTACGGCGTCTGGGGCGAGAAAATGAATTACGGCAAAAAATATATGGGAATCAACCGGACGACGTTTTTGATCGACGAAAACGGTCGGATCGCGAAGATTTTCAAAAAGGTCAAGGTTGACGAACACGCCGACGAGGTGCTCGAAGCCTTTGGCGTTATTTCGTAAATGGTCAATCGTAAACAGAAAAATACGATTGACGATTTACAATTCACGATTTACAAATGCCCCAAAATAGAATGCGTTGGGCTGAATTATTGGATGTTCTCACCGATTCAGACCGCAAAAGAGAAGTTGTTTTAGAACGCGCTACCGAAACGGAAAGGATGGCGCTGTTTTTGCTCAGGCGCGAAGGCTGGGCGGCGCATGTTTCGCCGAAAGAGGTTAAAGAATACGACATCGAAATTCTCAAACCGGGCGCGAAATCTGCCGTTCAGATCCGCAATCAACGCGCCAAAGTTCATCTCGGGCAAATCGAGAAATTTCTTGATTTTCTCGTCCAGCCAAATACCAAAAACTTTGCCGACGGACTTTTTATTTCAACAAGCGGTTTTACGCCGTCGGTTTACGCCTATTTGCGCGAAGAAAAAGTCGCGAATCTGAAATTGGCGATCATGCGCGATCATCAATTGATATTCGATTGCGAAAAAATTGATACGGCTTCGGAGCGCGAAAAAACGACGTACATCGGTGTTTTTACATGCAAGGGCGGCGTCGGCAAAACGACGATCTCGGCACATCTCGCGGGCGCCTTTGCACTTAACGGCTACGATGTCGGTTTGATCGATCTCGACCATCAGCAAAACTTGCGTAAAATCCTCGGCGAAGGCGTTTATTTGCCCTCAACGAAAAGAAATCTCGGCTCGGTTATCTCGGTTTTGACCAAGGATGAATGGAACGAAGGCGATTACAAAGACACGAAGATCGTCATTTGTGATTGCAATCCCGAATTTGAAGCAAATCCGAAAGATTACATTCAAAAATTTGATTACTGCATCATTCCGACGACCTTGAATCCGCTCGGTATCAATAAAAATGCCGATGTGATCAAGCGAACGCTTGCTTCGATCCGCCGCGAAAATCAAAAGGCAGAGCTTTTCGTACTGATCAATTCGCTGCAAACCGACGAACCGAATCGGAATAATCTTCTGAATCAGGCACTTCAAACACAATTTAAACAAATGTGTGAAATCGATCCGCGGCTTCATTATATCAATCCCGAAGATTGTGCGATTCGCTTTTCAAAACAACTGCTCTATTGGGGTTTTCACCTTTTCGACGGCGCGAAACCGTCGCTTGCTTTTAAAACCGTCGGACGTTATTCGTATCCGCGTATGGATTTTCTGAAATTGGTTGATTATCTGGAGATGAAAACAGAAGTGATCCATACAAAAACGATTGCCGCACATATCAGGAATTAGTTATTTTGTAACCTATAGACATTCGACGCGTCGCTCGTGACAACGCTCAACAAATGGCTTGGCTGGCAGTTAACAATTGGAAATCGTTTTTAGCAGCAAACCGATTTAGGGCGCACAGAAAAACGATTTTCTCTTTACCACTGGCTTGCGGGCAACATTCGAAAGATCATCAAATTAAGTCGCGGTTTTTCGCTGCGGAAATGTGTTTTTGTCAGATCGAAAAAGATAAAAAGTCAGCAAAAGACTTTTTATCTTTTTTATTTTGCATCTCTTTATTGTGCAATTGCTTCCAAATGCTGTAAACTGGCTTTCCTTCAACTTTTGGGGGCGACAGGCTTCGACAGGGGCTTGTATAGATCTTTGGATGCACGTCGGGCTTGCTTGTTAGCTCGTTAAAACACCAAGCAAACAACAAATGCTAATCAAGAATTAGCCCTTGCTGCCTAAGTTTAACTTAGCCACAAGTGTCTTGCCGGAAGTCAGCTTGATGCGACCGAACAAGGCATAACTCAGTTCAAGCTAGTGCCGGTTCACCACCTGCGAACGGGCACGAATCGTTAGTCAGGTTAGCCTGTGAGAAGGTTTTGTCAGTTTGTTTACTTCTCATAAGCGAAATTTAAGCAAATTGACTAAGCGTGTAGAGTCTTCTGGTCGCAACTCTTGGATGCGGGTTCGATTCC
>JBBQOA010000684.1:0-2377 GCA_038330465.1 Pyrinomonadales bacterium | reverse complement strand
ATCCAAAATCTAAAACCCAAAATCGCCTAGATTCCCATAATATTGTAACCGCAATCGACATAGATCGTTTCGCCGGTGATTGCCGTTGAAAGGTCACTGACAAGAAAAAGCGCGGTGTCGCCGACTTCGCTTGCCTTGACGTTGCGCTTTAAGGGCGATTTTTCGCCGACGTAAGCAAAGAGCGAACCCATATTTTTGACGCCGCGCGCTGAAAGCGTCTGGATCGGTCCCGCGCTGATCGCGTTGATCCGGATGTTGTGTCTGCCGAGATCGGCGGCGAGATAACGCGTCGATGCTTCGAGCGCGGCTTTCGCAACACCCATCACGTTGTAATTCATGACGACCTTTTCCGCGCCGTAATAACTCATACAGACGATGCTTCCGCCGTCTTTCATATAGGGCAGAGCGGCGAGCGACAATTGCGGCAGCGAAAACGCGCTGATCTCCATCGCAGTCAAAAATGCTTCGCGCGTTGTCGTCAGAAATTCGCCTTCGAGCGCTTCGCGCGGCGCAAAGGCGATCGAATGGATCAGAAAATCAAGTTTGCCGTATTTTTCGCCGACCGCTTTAAAAGCGGCGTCAACTTCCGCCTGATTCGTCACATCGCACGGCAGCACGAGCGTCTCCGGCAGATCTTTCGTCAATTTCTCGACGTTTTCCTTTAATCTTTCGCCTTGATAGGTAAAAGCAAGGCGCGCGCCCTGCTTCAGGCACGATTCGGCGCACGCCCAGGCAATCGAACGCTTGTTCGCGACTCCAAAAATCATTCCAACTTTGTTTTCAAGCATATTTTTTGTAAAGAGTGAAAAAGTTTAAAAGTTAAAAAGGGAAAAAGCAAACCAAAAGGGACAAAGTTTAAAAGGGAAAAAGTGAAAAAAGGAAAAAACAAACCTCGAACAAGTCAAATGAAGAGTTTTCGCTTTATGCAAACTTTTTCCCTTGTTCCCTTTCTTAGTCCATCGCGTAAATTTTTTGCAGACTTTCAAAATCGAGCAGGCGAATATCGACATCGACCGGCGTTTGACCGAATTTTTTGACGAGCGACGAACGCAGCTGCGCTTCGGCGGTCTGGTCGATTTGCGTGACCAAAACGAGCAGCAGACGCATTTTTGCGCCGCTCTTTAATTGGCTGAAAGACTTTTTGGTCGCCGCCATTTTATTCATGATCAGGTTGATTTTTTCCTGACTGATAATCGGCGTCACAAGGAACGTCACTTCGATGCAGGTAATAATGTCTTGTTTGACGAGCACGCCGTCAAACGGCACGTTGCCGATCTGGACGTGACGCAGCACGGGCATTCGCGCTTCCTGCTGGATCTGCCGCAATGCCAAATCTTCGGCGACGATATATGCCGACAGCAGATCGCTCAGTTGCTCCTGCGAAATGTCGAGAATTTTCGCGAGTCCGATGACTTCGTGATTCAATTTCTGCCGCTGGCTTTCGGGCAATTCAATTTCCCAAATCAGATTTCGATTGATTTCGCCGATCGTAATGCGTTTCCATTGGTTCAGATTTGTCCAAAGAAAGAAAACAAGACCGGCGACTGAAAGCAGAAAAAGACCCGATAAACCGTAGTTATGTGTGCTGAGCGTCGAAATTAATCCGATCGCCAGACAGATCAGTGTGATCGTTCCGGCGACTAAAACCAGAAAGTTCGGCGCAGGACGCGCAAAATTTACCAACGTGCGTGCGTTTTGTTTTATCATCAATTTTTAATAACGAATAAAAAGAATCAAGGGATTTAGATTGATAATAGACCGAAAATTCCGCTTTTACAACGAAGGAACAAATAATCAGGATAGCGATCGGCAGTGAACATGTTTGGGCGTATTCAAGTTTCTTTTTTGAGAGAAATGTTCGCGACCGCGCGCTGTCCTGATGCTCTTACGCCGTCACGCTGCGTTCAAACGGAATTTCGTCGAAGTGCGTCATTTGTTTGAAATCGCGGAAACGCGTATTGATCTCGTTATATTCGAGCCGGTCAACACGTTCGGTGCCGAACTCTTCGACGTTGAACGAAGCCATCACCGAACCGTAGATCATCGCGCGGCGCATCGTTTCGTCGGTGATTTCCGTTTGCGCGGCGAGATAACCCATAAAGCCGCCCGCAAATGTGTCGCCCGCGCCGGTCGGATCGAAAACCGATTCAAGCGGATACGCCGGGACGACAAAATAAGAATCACGCGTGAAAAGCACCGCGCCGTATTCGCCGCGTTTGATGACGACCGCTTTTAAGCCGTAATCGAGAATCTTCCGCGCCGCTTTATGAATGTTCGGCTCATCGGTCAGTTGCCGCGCTTCGGCGTCGTTGATGATGATGCAATCGACGACCTTGATGGTCTCGATCAGGGCATCCTTCATGGAGGTGATCCAAAA
>JBBQOA010000683.1:0-2387 GCA_038330465.1 Pyrinomonadales bacterium | reverse complement strand
CGAAAACGGTCAGATCTTTTAACCGCGAAATGACGCGAAAATTTCACGAAGAGACCTTTAACGCTTCAAATCTGATCATCGCGGCGGCGGGCAATCTCGAACACGCGCAAATCGTCGATTTGGCGGAAAAATTCTTCGGCGGAAAGATCGAAAACCAAGGACCGAAAATCGACGCCCAAATTCCGTCGATCGCCGCGCCGATCATATTAAAGAAAAACAAAAATCTCGAACAAGCGCATTTAATCATCGCGACGCCGTTTGTCGATGCCAAAAGCGAACGCCGGTATGCCGCCGATGTTCTGGCGAACGCGCTCGGCGGCGGAACTTCGTCGCGTTTGTGGCAAAAAGTGCGCGAAGAAAAAGGACTTGCTTATTCGGTCGGCGCGAGCGCGGCGATGTATCAAGATTGCGGCGTGTTCTCGATCTACGCCGGAACTTCGCCGAAACAAACCGAAGAAGTTTTGGACATTTCGCTCAAAGAATTGCGTGCGGTCGTCCGCCATGGCATTTCGGCGCAAGAACTCGAACTCGTCAAAGCGCAATCGGTCGCCTCCATTTTGCTCGGGCTCGAAGATTCAAGCGTTCGCGCCGGCACGCTCGCGCATCTTGAAATGATTCACGGGCGGCAGATCTCGCTCGGAGAAACCCTGCAGAAGATCGAAGCCGTGACGCTTGAAGAAGTCCGGGAATTAGCCCGCGAATTTTTCCGAACCGAAAATATCGCTTTCGGCGCGCTCGGCAATTTGAACGGTTTGAAGATCAAACGCGAGCGATTGGAAATCTGATGCGGAGCGAAATTAAATCAGCGAAGATCATTTTACGAAAATACGAAAGCAGTTTCGCGCCGCTGCTTTTTGAAGCCGCAGCGGAATCGCGCGGCGGCGAATTTTCGCGCTGGATGCCGTGGTGTCACGAAAACTACTCGATTGAGGAATCCGAGTCTTTTATCCAAAAAGTCGAAGAAAATTGGCGAAACAAAACGGAATTCGGCTTTGCGATCTTCGATGCGAAAACGGATAAACTCCTCGGCGGCATCGGTTTGAACCAGCCGAATGATCAGCATAAATTTTACAATCTCGGCTACTGGATTCGCGTTTCCGGTCAAAATCAAGGCACAGCGAGCGCGGCGACGCGGATTCTCGCCAAAGCGGTATTTGAAGATCTGCCGATCAACCGCCTCGAAATTCTCGTCGCCACAGAAAATCTTCCGAGCCAAAAGGCGGCAGAAAAAGCGGGCGCGAGGCGCGAAGGAATTTTGCGCAAACGATTGGTGATCGGTGACCGAACGCACGACGCCGTTTTGTTTTCGTTTATCCGCGAAGATTTTTAAGAATAGACATCTTTCCAAAATAAAGAGTTGAGAAATTCAACCGGAATTTTAACGCCAAGGCACAAAGACAGCAAAGATAAATTCAGCGAAAAGGCGCAAAGCCAACCCAAACTCGCTTGAAATTTGAAGTATTTTCCAGAAATTCAACAAAAAGATTTCTGAAAAAACCTTTGCGACTCGGCGCCTTGGCGTTAAAGAAAAATTATTTTGGAAAGATGTCTGATTAATTTTTCGTTTTCTGCTGAAAACCATTGTCCGCCAATTCCCGCGCCTTTGTGTTGGCGTTCGGCGTTTTCGCATCAACCTTAAATTCGATATTTTCAAAACCTCGCAAGCCGATGATCTTTAATTCTTCACCGATCTTTTTCCCGTAATAATCATATTCGTTTTTCTTTTCGTCGCCGTATTTAAAAACGCGCATGATCACCGCAAAAGGTTTGCCGTTCGCCATTCGCCATTCGATCTTGACCTTTGAATAATCCGAAAAAATATCGTGCATATCGAGCAGAATTCCATCCGATTTATCGGGCGGTTCAAGCGCCATGATCTCCGCCGCCGCCGAATACCAGATATAGATCCGGTAACCGCCGACGCCGCGGCAATCGGAAGAACCGTCGGAACCGTTTTCGCCCGGAGTTGTTTTACAATTTCTCTCAAGATTAGTGTAAACTGATGAAAACTTCGGTGTCGTTTGTTTTGTGTTTTGCGCGTAAATATTGCCGACAAATAAAATAATGCAAAAGCCGAGCAGCCTCGTTAATTTTTTCACTCTTAAATTGATTCTCCTAAATGTAAATATTTTAACTCTTCGTAGAATAGTTAAAGGTGAACGGCAATGTTTTTTATCTTTGCCTTAAATTGTCTTTGAGAAATCTTATGTTCAAAATTGACTGCCGAGGTAAAAATTAACCGATGATCAACGCAAGTGAAGTTTTTGGCGACATTGACATTTATCTGTTCGACCAATTTTTGAAAAATCGTTTTTCTCCCGAAATGAGCGTTCTTGATGCCGGCTGCGGCGGCGGGCGCAATCTCGTCTATTTTCTGCGCAGCGGTT
>JBBQOA010000682.1:0-2392 GCA_038330465.1 Pyrinomonadales bacterium | reverse complement strand
CCGACGATCGGTGACGCGATCCAAGGGTTTCAGAATTACATCAACAACGTCAATGCCAACGCGCTGCAGCTTTATCTGCAATTTGCGCCGATCGGCAACCGCAGCGTTGAAGAAGCCGGAACGCAGTCGTTCAACGTCTATGAACCCGGAATTTATGTGCAGGACAACTGGCAGCTCAGACCAAATTTGACCTTGAATCTCGGCTTTCGCTGGGAAGGGCAATTTGAGCCCGAAGCGATCAATGCGCCGAGTCAGACGCGCTACGGACAATTTTTGAACGATCCGCGCTTTCCGTCCAACGGTTTGATTCCCGATTTCAAAGACGGTTATCAACCGCGTCTCGCGCTTTCGTGGTCGCCCGGCAAAGACGGCAAAACGGCGATTCGGCTTGGCGCCGGAATCTTTTATGCGCGAATTCCGGGACTTGTTTTGGCAGGTCCGCGCAACACGGACGGCGTCATTGCGGGAAATATTTTCTTTGCGAATTTCTTGTGCCAGGCACCGCCGAAAGGAAGTTTGTTGCCGCTGAACGGTTGTCCGACCTATCCGGGAATCGTTCCGACCGCCGGATTTACGCCGTTTAATCCGGGCATCGCGGTCTTTGCGAAAGATTTCAAAAATCCGCGGACGATTCAATACAGTGTGAGCATCGAACGCGAACTTGCGAAGGGCATATCATTTTTGGTGGCTTACAATTTCGCCAAATCAACGCGGCTGACGCGCTTTGTCAATCGCGGCGATTCGCGGCTTTACAACGGCGTCGCGATCTTTGAACGCGCCAATGGTTCGGGCGTCGGCGAAATTCGTTCGACCGAAAGTTCGGCACGTTCGCTTTATCAAGGTTTGACTTTTACCTTGAACAAGCGTTTCTCGGACCGCTTTCAATTCCAGCTCAATTATCTGGTGTCGTATGATAAATCGGATGACGATAACGAACGCGATCCGTTCACGTTTCGATACGTTGACCCGCGCAATCTGACGCCGGAATACAACTGGTCAGACCGCGATCAGCGGCAGCGTCTCAATGCTTTTGCGACATTTCTTCTGCCGTTCGACATCAATTTTTCGCCGATCCTTCAATATCGTTCGCCGCAGCCGATGTCGCTCGTCAATCGCGGGAGCTTCCCGAACATCATCGCCCGCAATACCGAACGACTCAAAAACGAGTTTTTCACCTTTGATGTGCGCGTCTCGAAAGTGTTCAAATTCACCGAAAAGATCTCGCTCGAACCGATCTTTGAGGCGTTTAATATTTTTAATAATCGTAATCAGCGTTCGCTGCCGCGTCCGCTGACGTTCAACTTCGACGGAACGGTTTCAGCCGGTTTCGGTGAACCAAGGCAGGCGCAGCTCGGCGTCAGATTTAAGTTCTAAATATTAATCGGCAAGGTTTTTCAGAAGCCAAAAAAGAGGGAATTGTTTTTACAATTTCCTCTTTTTTAATACCAAGTTGCAGATATAAATGAGAAAAGGTTTTTCACTGCGAAATCTATCAGCTATTACCTATCAGTTATCAGCTATTCCGAAGTTATTTTTCTTGATCTGATTTTTTCACGCAATTTGATATTATTTAAAACATACAAGGACACAAAAAATTTATTGTTCTTTGTGCCCTTTGTGTCTTGATCGTGAAAAAAAACTTATTTCTTCATCGTCAATTCAACGCCCGTCGCTTCAAATGAAACTTGCGTGACAGATCCGTCTTTGTTGACGTTGTCAAATTTTGCGCCGTCTTCTTCGACCAGATGTTTGACTTCTTCCGCCGACAAGGTTTTGACGGTAAAAATGCCTTCGGCTTTGGCGGTCGCGCCGACAGCTTTAAGCGGAATAAAAAACGCGTGGTCTTTCATTTTGACAAGCACCGATTTCGCGTCCTTTGAGGGTGCGAGCTGCATCCAGCAGCCTTCCGACGTGCACGAACGAACGATCACGCCTTCGACGCGGACGGGTTTATCGGCAAACTTCGACGGATTCGCCAAAACCTTCGCGAGCGAAACTTTTTTTGAATTGCCCAAAGCCGCGCCGCGTTTCAAAAAGCCGTTTGACGGAATCGCTTCCGTTTTATCCATTTCCGTCGGTGACGTTTTGTCCATTTTGTCCATTTTGTCCTGGGCAAAAGCGGTAAACGAAAAAGTAAAAATTAAAATCGCTAAAATAAATAAATTTCTCATTTTTTAATCTATCTCCTAATATTGATCGGTGCAGTATAAGTTAGAATTACATACTCTACGATCTGTACAGAATCGGCATTTTTATCATTTATTTGAGCCGGAACGAAGCGAATCTTTTGTGCCGCTTCGAGACAGGCTTTTATAAAACTCTTATTCGCAATAGTTAAAACGGTGATGTCACCGATTTGTCCGTTTGCGAGAAAATTGACTTTTAGCTTAGC
>JBBQOA010000681.1:0-2393 GCA_038330465.1 Pyrinomonadales bacterium | reverse complement strand
TCTCGCTCGCCAAAAACCTCAAGATGCGCGTCATCGCCGAAGGCATCGAAACCGAAAGTCAACTCTGCATTCTAAAGAATCTGGGCTGCGATTACGGACAAGGCTATCTGATGTCGCGACCGCTGCCGAAAGATGTCATGGAAGATTTGCTCCGGACAAAACACTTCTGGCTTCCGGAATCGATCTACGACGAACAAAATTCAAGTCAAGCAAATTTGGCACAATCCAAAAATGTCGCCGTTTTTTAGTGTTTAAGCAGAAACAGGCGCAGCGATCAAGGCAAAAGTTCATAATTCGAACTTTTGCCTTTTACCTTTTGCCTCCTCAGCTTTTACCTTTATAATCTTCACAAAACTATTGTGAGGTAAAATAACGCGAAATGATTTACAAACTATCTTTTGCTCTTTTCTTTCTTATGTCTTTCTCGATAAATTCTTTGGCACAAACCAAATTCAATTATCCCGTTGCAAAAAAAGTTGACCAAACTGACGATTATCACGGCGTCAAGGTTGCCGACCCGTATCGCTGGCTCGAAGACGTCGATTCAGCCGAAACGAAGGATTGGGTTGATGCCGAAAATAAAGTGACGAACGACTATCTGGCGACGATCCCGCAGCGCGAACAGCTCAAAAAACGCTTGACGGAACTCTGGAATTACGAAAAATATTCCGCGCCGTTCAAAGCCGGCAAACATTATTTTTATTATAAAAACGACGGATTGCAGAATCAATCGGTTTTGTATATCGCCGATTCCGTCTCGGATGCGGGACGGGTTTTTCTCGATCCGAATAAATTATCGGCGGACGGAACTGCCGCACTCGGCGGAATTTCGTTCACCGACGACGGCACATTGATGGCATACGGAGTTCAGCTCGCGGGTTCGGACCGCAGCGAATGGCGCATCAAAAATGTCGAAACCGGCGAAGATCTGGCGGATGTTTTGCCGCCGAACCGGCAGGGCGGCGTCTCGTGGCTCAAAGATAATTCGGGTTTCTTTTACAGCGGCTTTCCGTCAACCGAAAAAGGCAAGGAATTAAAGGAAACAACCTTTGGGCAAAAGTTTTACTTTCACAAACTCGGCACGCCCGTCGCGGAAGATTACGTCGTTTACGAACGTCCCGACAACAAGGAATATTTTATCGGCGGCGGCGTCACCGAAGACGGTAATTGGCTCGTCATCAGCGTCGGCAAAGGCACCGGACCTGAGAATATGGTCTATTTCAAAAACCTGACGATGGAACGCGCGCCGATCATGCCGCTCGTCGATAAACTCGAAAATAATTATTCATTCATCGGCAACGACGGCGCGACCTTTTATTTTCTGACCGACAAAAGCGCCTCGCGCTCGAAAATCGTCAAAGTCAACGCGCTCGAAAAAGATCTCAAATGGCAGGACGTTGTCGCGGAAGCGGCGGAAACGCTTGGCAGTGTCGATTTTATCAATAATCAATTCGTGTTGAATTATTTGAAAGACGCTTACACGCAGATCAAGATCACCGACATCAAAGGGAAATTCGTCCGCGAGGTCAAACTTCCGGGCATCGGTTCGGCGGGCGGATTCGGCGGCAAACGCTTCGATACGGAAACTTTTTACAGTTATTCGAGCTACAACGCGCCGCCGACAATCTATCGCTACGATATGAAACAGGGCAAATCGACGCTCTTTCGTGAATCGAAGGTCAAATTCGATCCGAACGATTTTGAAGTCAAACAGGTCAAATACAAGAGCAAGGACGGAACGCTCGTGCCGATGTTCATCATCCATAAAAAAGGAATCAAGCTCGATGGCAACAATCCGACGCTGCTCTACGGTTACGGCGGTTTCAATATTTCGATGACGCCCGCATTTTCGGTTTCGCGCGTTGTCTGGATGGAAATGGGCGGCGTTTTGGCGGTCGCTAACCTGCGCGGCGGCGCAGAATACGGCGAATCGTGGCACGAAGCGGGCACGAAACTCAAAAAGCAGAACGTCTTTGATGATTTCATCGCGGCGGCGGAATTTCTGATCAAGGATAAGATCACCAACCCGAAAAAACTCGCGATTCAGGGCGGCTCGAACGGCGGTCTGCTCGTCGGCGCGGTTTTGAATCAGCGTCCCGACCTTTTTGCGGCGGCACTTCCGGCGGTCGGCGTGATGGATATGCTGCGCTTTACGAAATTTACGATCGGCTGGGCGTGGACCTCCGATTACGGTTCGCCCGACAACAAGGATGAATTTGGCGCGATCTATAAATATTCGCCGCTCCACAATATCAAAGCGGGGACAAAATATCCGGCGGTGTTGATCACGACCGCCGACCACGACGACCGCGTTTTTCCCGCGCACAGTTTCAAATACGCGGCAACTATGCAGGCAGCGCAAGCCGGTGACGCGCCCGTTCTCATCCGCATCG
>JBBQOA010000680.1:0-2408 GCA_038330465.1 Pyrinomonadales bacterium | reverse complement strand
ACCGAAAAATCCGCCCAAATTGCCGACCGAATTGATAAATCCGATCGAAACCGCCGCCGCCGCTTCGGTCAGAAACGTTCCCGGCAATGCCCAAAATCCGGGCAAATAACTGTAAAGTCCGGCGCACGCAAGGCAGAACATCGGAATCGCGAGAAAAATATTCTCGCTCAGCAGCGCGCCGAAAAGCAGTCCTAAACAAACCGTCAGAAGCGAAAGCGAAGTGTGCCAGCGGCGCTCTCCCGTGCGGTCGGACGACCAGCCGACGAAGAGCATCGCGCCAAGTCCGGCAAGATACGGCAGCGCGGCGATCAGCGAAACCTGAAAATTTGAATAGTCCGACAGCCGTTTAACAATGGTCGGAAACCAGAAATTAAAACCGTAGGCACTCGTCACGGCGCAGAAATATGCAAGCGTCAGCAAGATCACGTTGCGGTGCAGGAGCGCCCGCCAGATGCTGATCTGAGCGGCGGTTTTCCGCACTTGTTTTTCTTTTTCGAGTTCGCCGGAAATCCACGCCCGTTCGTCTGCGGCGAGCCATTTCGCGTCCTTTGGTCGATCGGTCAGATAAAAAACGGTCGCAATGCCCAAAATCACCGCCGGAATTCCTTCGAGGATAAAAACCCAGTGCCAGCCCGCAATGCCGAACCAATTGACGCCGAGGATCCAACCAGAAAGCGGTGCGCCGAAAATATTCGAAACCGGAATCGCCGCCATAAACAGCGCGACCGCTTTGGCGCGGTCCTGATAGCGAAACCAATGACTCAAATAAATGATGACGCCCGGAAAAAAACCGGCTTCCGCCGCGCCGAGCAGAAAACGCGCAATGTAAAAATGCGTCGCGTTCTGGATAAAGCCCATCAAAACCGCCAAAATTCCCCACGAAATAATGATTCGCGCAAGCCATTTGCGCGCGCTCCAGGTTTCGACCAGATATGCACCCGGAATTTCAAAGAGAAAATAACCAAAAAAGAAAATGCCCGCGCCGAAGCCGTAAATCTCGGAATTAAAACCCAAATCGCCAAGCATTTCGAGTTTCGCATAACTGACATTGACGCGGTCAATGAACGCGACGATAAAAAGACAGATCAAAAACGGCATAATCCGCCGCGTAATTTTGCGGCGGGTTCTGTTTGCCGTTTCGGCGATAGACGGATCGCTTTGGTCATTCGGCGGATTTTGCATAATTTTGTTTTTCTACTTTGGCTTTTCCAAAATCGGACAAAGGCGCTTTTTGTTGTCGGCTTGAGCTTTTTTACTGAAATCAAAACCTTAATTCCCGCAGATATTTGACGCTCGTCTTGATACTTTCAAGCGGTTCGGCAGGCGTTTGATCCTGTTCGATAAAATAATGCCTGATGCCGGCTTTTCGGGCATTCGCAAAGATCTTCTTAAAATCGATCGTGCCGCGTCCGACCTCCGTAAAGGATTTTTTGTCGTCCATATCCTTGACGTGAACGAGCGGAAAACGTCCCGAATACTTTTCAAAGTAATCTAGCGGATCAAAACCGGCTTTGGTGATCCAGTATAAATCGAGCTCCATTTTCACGTTTTGCGCGTCGGTTTCCGCGAGGATCAGATCGAAAGGTATTTTGCCGTCGGTCTTTTTAAACTCGAAATCGTGATTGTGATAAGCAAATTGGATTTTCGCGCGGCGGCATTCTTCGCCCGCTCGGTCGAGCAATTCGGCAAGTTTTTTGTAATCGTCGAGCGAGCTTCTTTCTTCTTCGGGCAAATATCCCAAAACCAGATATTGATGACCGATGATTTTGGCATCTTCGATCGCTTTCGGCAGATCTTTGCGAAGCGTCGCCGTGCTGATATGCGCGGACGGCGCGGCAAGTCCGAGCTCTTTGAGAAGACTTTTTAACTTCTCCGGCGTTTGCCCGAAATATCCGGCAAATTCGACTTCCCTGATTCCCAAAGCGGCGACGGAACGCAAAGTTTCCGGCGTGTCGCGCTCCATATTTTTTCTGACCGTGTAGAGCTGTAAACCGATCTTCGATAATTTTTTCTTGCCGAAAGCCTCGCCGGTAATATTCATCTGATTAAATAAAGCCGCGCCTCCGAGCCCGTAAGCCAAACTTCTTAAAAGAGTTCTTCGATTCATAATGTCATCGTTATTTGATTTCGGAATTGCTGACAAAAGCAATTCGTTTGCTGTCGGGCGACCACGAAGGAACATTGATCGTGCCTTGTCCGCCATAAACATAAGCCGCGACTTTCGGCTTGCCGCCCGTCACCACCGGCATTACGCGCAGATAAACCTGCTTGTAAAACGGATGATCGGCGGGCGCGACGTCGCCTTTCAGATACGAGATCATCATGATCCATTTTCCGTCGGGCGAAATGTGCGGAAACCAATTGTTAAATTCATCGTCGGTAATTTGCGTCTGCTCGCTGCCGCCTGG
>JBBQOA010000679.1:0-2417 GCA_038330465.1 Pyrinomonadales bacterium | reverse complement strand
TTACAACGTGACTTTTAGCTTCTACTTTCTGCAAAATGCGGGATAGACGGAACTTTTGCAGGTCTTAAACACAAAACCGCTTACAAACCCACCTACGTTATTTTAATTAAGATAACGTTGGCTATGTAGCAATAACTTATTTAATTGACCAGCAACGATGGAAGTCTAAAATTTTACGTCAAGAAAGTCAAGAATAATTATGCTTTTTTTGGTAAATTTTCAATATTTATTTTAGAAATTTGGATTAAATTGAAAGGGAAAGCGTAAATTAACACCTCAAAGTTTTTATTATCACTTTCCATTTTTCAATAAATTTATCTTGTCACGGGTCGGCGCGTCACCGAACGCCGCGAAGCCGATGCAAGTTTCTGATCTTTCGGTATTTCATTTTCTTTGATTTTCGCCGAACCGAGCTTACCTTGCCACCAAATCGCAATCGGACTGGCGATCGCAATTGTCGAATATGTTCCGAGAATCACCCCAACCAAGAGTGCCAGCGAAAAACTACGCAGCACTTCGCCGCCGAATAAAACCAGCGAGAGCACTGACAATAAAACCAAACCTGCCGTAATAACTGTTCTTGAAAGCGTTTGGTTGATCGAATCGTTCGTAATTTTGAAAAGCGAATCTGTCCTGTTTTCCGCCAAATTTTCGCGCACCCGGTCAAAGATAACGATCGAGTCATTGACCGAAAAACCGACAATCGTTAAGATCGCCGCGATGACCGTAAGATTGATTTCCCATTGAAAGACTGAGAAGAACGCCAAAACCATGATAACGTCGTGGAAAACGGCAATAACCGCGCCTGCCGCGTACGTCCAATCGTATCGAAACGCAATGTAGAACAAGATTCCGACGAGCCCTAAAAGCGTCGCCGTGACCGCCTGATTGCGAAGCTGTGAGCCGGCGATCGCCCCGACCGAATCCGTTCCGATGATCTTGTACGCCGCATCGGGCGCAGTCTCAAGCGTCGATTCACCTTCGGCTTCCTTTCCGAAAACGTCAAGCGCTTTTTTAACTGTCGTTCGTCCTTTCTCAACCTGTGATTTTTGCGCTTGATCCTGTTCGGCTTGCGTTTGCGTGGCAGGATTCTCTGCAGTTGGCGCCGGAGCATTCTTTTCTTCCAAAGGAATCTTGATCAAAACCTCGTCGGGCTTATTGATCGAAGCCTGAATGACCGGATCGGCAACTCCGGCTTTATTAAGCGCAGCACGAATTTCGTCGTCGCCCGGTTTGGCTCTGAATTTTGCCGTCACAACCGTTCCGCCTTTGAAATCAACGCCGAGGTTAAATGATTCGGTTCCGCCGGGTGTATATTGCCGTCCAAGTGCCGAAACTAATCCGGCGACCATTATAAAAATCGAGAACCCAATAAATAATTGGCGTTTTCCCAACCAGTCAATATGAATATTCTGAAATAAATTAAACATCTTCTGTTAATGGAGAGTGGAGAGTTTCGAGAGTGGAGTGTTCGTGAATTTCAATCTCCACGCTCCACACTGCACTCTCAAACTCTTTAGATACTGAGTTTTTGCAAATTCGGATTTCGCTCTAAAAGCCATTTAAAAATGGTGCGCGAAACAAAAACCGCCGTAAAAAGATTGATAAGCAAGCCGAGAATCAAAGTCACGGCAAAACCACGAATTGGACCCGAACCGTAAAGATACAGGATCGTTGACGAAATAATGGTCGTGATATGCGTATCGATGATCGTCACGAATGCCCGGTCAAAACCGAGATTGATCGATTCGGGAATCGTAAATCCTAACCTTATCTCTTCACGCATCCGTTCAAAAATCAGCACGTTAGAATCAACCGCCATCCCGATTCCGAGAATCAAGCCGGCAATTCCGGGCAAGGTCAGCGTCGAATTGATCACGACCAGTGCCGCAATCGTCAAAAGCATATTCAAAATCAATGCAATGACCGCGTTGACGCCCGAACCGCGATAATAGAAAAGCATAAAAACGATGACGAAAATCAAACCGCCGAGCGATGCTTCGACACCCGCTTTGATCGAATCCGCGCCGAGGCTCGGTCCGACCGTTCTTTCTTCTTCATAATCAAGCGAGGCGGGCAGCGAACCCGATTTTAACGTCAAGGCGAGATCTTCGGCTTGTGTTTTGGAAAATTTCCCTTCAATCGTTCCCGTATCAAAGATCTGTCCTTTGATGACCGGCGCTGATTTTACTTCATCATTGAGAACGACCGCCAAATATTTGCCGATGTTTTTGCCGGTCCATTCACCAAATGCCTGCGCGCCTGCCGGTTTCAGATTAAACTGAATATTATAGTCATTGCCGCCGCGTGTATAGGTCGAAGCATCACGTAGTTCGCTGCCGTCAACGATCGGCGGATATTCCAAAATCATCCATTTTTCGGGCTGCGTTTTATCGGGCGTCGTGTTCGGTTTGTCA